>CALGIR010000232.1 GCA_937915475.1 uncultured Bacteroidales bacterium | reverse complement strand
TGCAGGCAGGTGTGTATTTAATACGCCTGACTGGAGAGGATGGTTCGCAGTCGATTGTTAAGGTTGTGAAGCAGTAATATTTTGAGTAATAATATTTAAAAAGAGGTGAAATTTTTCACCTCTTTTTTTGTAATAACATTGTAAAATATTAAAAATGGACTACATTTGAATCTTTGTCTAATATGTAAACTGCCTTTTTGTGAAAACATTTTCAGTTTTTAGTAAACGAATATTTCGATATTTATTTCTCTCCGTTATTACCTTATATATAATTATTTCAACATTCTATGTCCTAAATACTGTATATCAAATTCAGGAGAACAGGGAGTTAAGAATTTGTTGTCTTTCCGAGAAAGAAACAAAATTACTTAATGCAGAATATTGTTCATATGTAAATTACTTTTCGCAGACTATATATACACTTAAGAATAACCAACAGTTTGTTAATGCAATTTACGAGGAGAATATTCCTGTTATTGAGGATATTATTTCTAAAATTAATAGCAGTATATTACTTTCACATAATGCTCAGGTTTCTATCCAAACAAGTGAAAATGTTTTATTTCAAACCAATGGATTTTCAACTCACTATTCAGAGTATTTGTTTAATGAAAACACTGCTTTTTTAGATATTGCCAACTATTTTGTTCTAACTGATTCTGGAGTTGAATTTTTACTTGTTTCGAATTTAGCGAAGAATGAGGATTATAGTATCTGTATAGCTATAAGTGATAAAGAGGTGTTTAAAGGTTTAACCCCCACAGGCAATACTTTATATGCCCTGATTGATAAATCAGTAGTTAATCCTCAATCAAATTTAAGCGCATCATCAGAGAGTTACATTACCAAAGTAGTTGGTAAAAATGTGCAATTTGATAGTACCCTCAGTCTCATTGATATCAAAAAAAATAATCAAAATATTACTATTGATAAAAACAGGTATTGTGTAGTAAAACTAGCAAATTTGGTAACTGAAAATAGGGAGGTAAAAGCAGCTGTTTTCTATAGCATTGATACAAACCAAATCCATAAGGATTATACCAGTCAGATTAATCGCTTGGTTTTTGTTGTTGTACTAATTTTGGTGTTTATTATTACTTTCCTTTTTATTTTTAAAAATAGAATAATTGATGCTGCCCTTTACTTAAAGAAAGGTCTTGAAGAGAAATTAAGAGAACGGTCAAAAGAGATAATTGGTAAAAGTGCACAGCTTAATAAAATCTTTAATTCAACAGTTAATGGCATAAGAATCATCGACTCCGATTTTAATGTGATTCAGGTAAATGATTCGTTCTATAGAATGTCGGGAGTTCAGGTAGGGCGAGCATTGAATGAAAAATGTTATAATGTTTTCCCAAGTGTTAGGTGCCATACTGATGGCTGCCCATTGGAGCAGATAAAGAGCGGTGTAGCTGTAGTTTCAAACAGGGAGGTTAGGTTCTCACGGCATGGACAAAAAGTTGTTTGTGATTATAAGGCAGAGCCATTTGAGGGCAAAAATGGGGAGTTTATTGGAATTATTGAAGATTTTAAAGATATAACAGAATTAACAGTAGCGGAGGAAGAACGTAGTGAAAATAAAAAACAGTTTGAAGCTCTCCTAAACTCTATGCCAGTTGGAGTAATTATTCGAGATTTTGATGGTAATGTGTTCTATCAGAATGCACATTTAGATGAAGTTTTTGGTCTTTTTAATTACGAGAAAAAAAATCTTAAGTATATATTTCCTGCTTCACAAGAAAATAGATTTTTGGAAGAAGATAAATTTATTAATAAACACGATTTTGTTATTGTTGAGGAACAACTAGGTGATAAGCAGAAAACTGAACGCACTTATGTAACGCATAAGTTTAAGTTTTTAGGTGCAAGAAATCAGCCTCTAATAGGTGAGGTTTCAATAGATATAACCAAACGCAAACTAGCAGAGCATAATGCTTATGTTTTAACTAAGGCGATTAACAATGTACCCATAGGGGTTATTATTACCTCTCCAGAGGGAATAGTTGAATCGTGTAATCCAGAAATAGAAAAGATTTCAAATCAGACCGCAGATTTAATCCTGGGTTCGCAATTTCCTGGATTTATGGGGAAAGTAAACTTCCCAATTCTTTCAAATGCTATAAAAAAGGCTCTTTTGGGTTCAGTTATTCAAGGCGAGAAATATTTCTCCATATACAATGGGCCAAATCATTGGTATGAGTTTTCTGTTTCGCCTGTTTATAATAGGCGTGGCGAAGTAGCCCATTTGATTTTTGTTTTTACAAATATCACAAATCGTAAAGAGAATGAGAAGGAGATGCTAATAGCGAAAGCAAAAGCAGAAGAATCCGACAGGTTAAAAACTGCCTTTTTATCAAACCTATCTCACGAGATTAGAACTCCTTTGAATGTTATACTTGGTTTTTCTTCATTATTAAATAGTTCATCCATATCGTTTGAAGAGAAGTTCGAAATACCAAACCAATTACTAAAGCACTCAAACGCACTTTTAGGTATAATCAATGATCTGATTGACATATCGGCTATTGAGACAAATCAACTAACCATAAAAAAGCGAGAATGTAAGCTTAACCAAATCCTCCAAAATACATATAAGGATTTCGTTGAACAGAACGATGTAGCTAAACTAAAAACCGCTATTAAACTTGGTGTAGCAGATGAGAATTTCACCATTTTAACTGATCCTGAACGTTTATCACAAGTGGTTAAACACCTTTTATCAAATGCACTCAAGTTTACAAGTAAAGGATTTATAGAGTTTGGGTACACCTTTAAGGATCCGTGTACTCTTTTATTTTACGTAATTGATACAGGATTTGGTCTCGACAAGAAAGAGCAAGAAATTATTTTCAAATCATTTAGGCAAGCCGATGGAACAGCAACCCGCAACTTTAGTGGATTGGGCCTGGGTTTAACAATATCAAAAAATATTATTGAACGCTTAGGGGGTAAAATATGGGTAAATAGCACCAAAAATCAGGGTTCTACTTTCTTCTTTACCCTGCCCTATATACCAGTTAGAGCTAAATTCGACGAGTTTATTCCACCAAATCAAATGGAGGAGTATAATTGGAGCAATAAAACGATTATGGTTGCTGATGATATCGATTCCAATTTCAAGTATATACAAACCCTTGTTAAACCAACAGGAGTAAACATAATTTGGGCTCGCAATGGAAAAGAGGCTGTGAAATTGGTAAAGGCGAGAGCCATAGATGTGGTTTTAATGGATATTGTAATGCCTGAAGTTGATGGTTTTGAGGCAACAAAACAGATAAAGAAAATAAAGAGTGGGATTAAAGTGATTTGTCAAACAGCCTACCCAAGCCCCGAGCACCAAAGAGCAGGAATAGAGAGTGGAATGGATAAGTTTTTAAATAAGCCTATTCCGGTTAATGTCATGCTTGAGGCGATTGCCGAATACTTACAAAACTAAAAAGGCTGCTCGGCAGGGAGCAGCCTTAAGCAAATCTTACCGTAAAACTAGAAAGCAGTTACTGCTTTTCTCCTTAGTTTAAATTTTTCGTTTTCGTTTAATCCCCTCTCGTTATTGTAAATGCTTTTTTCCCAATCACCATACATGGGGTTTGGAAAGATTATAAAACGCCTACCAAATTCATTTTTGTATTTCTCCACCACCGATACACCCCAATCATCTCCTCTGTGTTGAAAAACCTCAGCAAAATCATTCAGATTATCTCCAAGGAGTAGGATAATATCGTATTGCTCGGCTACTTTTTCTCTTCGCGGTTCTTTAGCACTTGTTTCATCTACTAGAAGAAAATTGTTGGGAGTAACAAAGGCAAATCCTAGAGAATCAAGGTTTCTCATTGTCCATTCAAGTTCCGTTGTAAGCCTGTTGCTAAGGTATATTACCTCAACACCTATCGAATCGCAGAATAGTGTAAAATCTTTTGCTCCAGGGGTAGCTTTGGCTTGGCTAAGTTTAGTCCATTCTGCCCAAAATTCGGGATTGTAGGGTTTACCTTCTTCTACCATTTTGCCCTGAAATGGGCTGTTATCAATCATTGTTTCATCCAAATCAACAACAACGGCCTTAGGCTTTTCTCCTTCCTCTTTGTTGAATTCAACCACTCTTTCCTTTGCAATATTAAATGCTTGGTAAAATAAGGCTTTGGCTTCGGGCGATTTTTGGAACCAAATTGTAGATAAGACCAAATGCTCCTGCGATAGGTCTTTGTTTTTGTCGGATATGCTGCATCCAGCGAGTAAAAGAGAAATAGAAAGCAAAATCCCCAGTAATTTTTTCATGTCAGAATTTTTTTTTTCATGAATAATCTTTGTGCTTGTCAAAGAAACAATTTATTTGGGAATTGTTTCAATATTACTTTTTTTAGGGTATGCAATTTGAGAGAAGAATGCAAAATGATTACACAAATTCAAGGAAATCTTTTTTAACCTGTAACTTTTGGATTACTTAACCGTCATATAACTGAATTTTCGAGTAATAATGACTATAAACGAGTATAATAGTTGTGTTGATTTTTATGCAGATGGAATTTTCCGATTTGCACTTAAAACTCTATCCGATACTGATAAGGCCAATGATGTTGTACAGGATTCCTTTGAACGGTTGTGGGTAAAACGTAGTAATGTAGATTATTCTAAGGCAAAGTCATACCTGTTTACCACTGCTTACCATGCCTGTATTGATACTATTAGAGACGAAAAAAGGACTTCTCGAATTGAAGAAAGCCCCGAATTATCAATTGATAATCAGTATACTGATTTACAAGAAATTTTACATGCGGCACTAAATACTTTACCCGAGGTTCAAAGGTCGGTTATACTGTTAAGAGATTACGAAGGCTATAGTTATAGTGAAATAGAGGAAATAACGGGTCTTAACGAGTCGCAGGTAAAGGTTTACATTTATAGAGGCCGATTAGCTCTTAAAAAGTTTATCGGGACACCACAAACCGTTATTTAACCATGGATATAAACAGGAATAATTATGAGTTTTTTCTTATCGATTATATCGAAGGAAATTTAACCACCGAACAATTAAAAACGGTCGAGGCTTTTCTATTGCTAAATCTCGATATAAAAAATGAAATAGAAGGTTTGAGTGACCATGTTTTAATGCCAGAAGACCATACATATACAAGTAAATCAAATTTAAAAAAACCTGGGTTTTTTGCTGTTGGTATTGAGAGTGAATTTGATTATCTCTGTATTGCCAACCTGGAAAATGACCTTAAAGAGGAGGAGGAAATTAAACTCAAATCAATTGTAAATAACAATAAGAGTAAAGCAAAGGATTACAACAACTTCTCAAATACCATACTTTTACCCAATAAGAATATTTGTTATAAACAAAAATCTAGGTTAAAAAGGTTTACCCTGCTTGGATACACGCGCAAGCAAATCATCTCATTTTCCTCGGCGGCGGCTTTGGTTCTCTTACTGATAACGATTTTTAATAACAATACTAATCTGCCAGAAACTCCTCAAGACGACCCTTTTGTTCAGGATATTGAAAAACCATTAGTAGAGTCTGTGACTATTTTTAAAGACGAAACAGAAAAGGGTGAAACACTAGATTCAGGCGACCCGAAACGGGTTCAAAATATAGGGGTTACTTTAGTGACGATGGAACCTAAGGAAGAGCTAACTACCCGTATAGTTGAAGCAATTGTGCCAAAACGTAAAGAGCAAGAGTTAACCCTAGCTTATTTAAAGCCCAAGACAGCACATATCATTATAGTTGAGAATGATTTACACAAACCCTCACATTTACTATATGCTAATATGCCAGTCAAAGAACTGATGGGTGGCGTAAATCCAGAACAACAAGGCACTAATCGAGTTTTTGGGCTGTTTGAACTGGCGCAGCTTGGTGTAAACCGATTGGCTAAAGCAACAGGAAGAAGCATTAACTTGGAAATCGAAAAGGACGAGACAGGAAAGATAAAGCGAATTGAATTTTCATCCCAACTATTTGCCCTGTCTGCCCCTGTTAATCGTGAAAAATAGAATTTCCTTCTGCCTGCTGTAACTTTTTGCCATACTATGCCGTCGTATACCTAAACAGAAATCAATTAAAATTTATACTATGAAAACATTAATTACAACTTCATTCCTAATTCTATTTTTTGTAGGTACAACCATCAGCCAGGAAAAAGAGACTGAAGTAGATGAATTGGCCCTAAAAGTTGTTGAACATATAGATACAACAACTACAGTTCAGGTTGTGAATAATGACGTTTACGATGATTTTTTGAAGAGTACAAAAAATAAAGAAGGAATCGATATGAGGAGAACGGACACCACAAAATTTCGTTTTGGGAATAAAAGGGTTGTAATTATAGAGAAAGATGGGTCCACATCTATAGAAATACCAGGAAAAGACGAAGAGTATGATTTTGGTGGCAATACGGATAGCCATTTTACATATAAGCGCAAGCCTCGATTCAGAGGGCATTGGGCTGGAGTTGAGTGGGGATTCAATGGCTTTATGACGCCAAATCAGTCACTTAATATGACAGATGAGCATAAGTTTCTCGAGTTGCGGCAAGGACGATCCTGGAACTTCAATATTAACTTTATGCAGTATAGTTTAGGTATTGTAAATGATAAAATAGGGTTAGTTACAGGCTTGGGGCTTGAGTTTAACAATTTTCATTTCCGTAATCCACTAACTTTAAAGGTGGTTGATGGTATTACAGTTGCGGACAGTTCTTACTTTTTAGATCCAAACAAGAATGTAGTCAGATCAAAGCTTTCTACGATTAATCTTAACGTGCCGCTACTTATGGAGTTTCAAATTCCTTCAGGTTCGCGTAGGCATAGGGTTTTTGTCTCTGCTGGTGTTATTGGAGGTGTAAAAATAGCATCGCGCACCAAAATAGTTTACGATGGGGTGGACAAAGGAAAGGATAAGGGAAGGAACGACTTTAATCTTTCAACTTTTCGGTATGGTATTACAGCACGCGTTGGTTACAGAGGTCTGAAAGTTTTTGCAACATACTATCCAACACCATTGTTCGAAAAGGGAAAAGGAGCAGAGGTATATCCTTTTTCCATTGGTTTAGTTTTGTTGAGTTTTAGCTGATTAAATAGAACAATTTAGAGCTACCAGCCACGAGTTTCTCGTGGCTTTTTTTATACAAAAAATATATTCGTATTTTAGCATCGTAAATTCGACGTGATGAAAAGAAAACTACTCGTAATCGTGCTAATGCTTTCGGGGTTTTTGTTTAGCTCATTGGCAAATCCCTATATTGACAGCCTAAAGCGGGTAGAAGCATTGGCAGACCACGATTCGACCAGATATAATGCCCTTTTTGATTTGGGTTTAGCCTATTATGATAGTGTCTACGATAAAAGCATTCAGTATTTTCAGGATGCCCTTGTAATATCAACAAAAAGGAATGCATGGGAGCAGGTTGCTGATATTCACCATCGTATAGCAATGCTTTATTTTAATCAGGGGGAATTTGATAAATCACTATTTGAATGTCAGAACGCTCTCTCGGTTTATACGGTCCACAAGGATGCTAAAGGTGCCGGAGAGGTGAATAATAGTATTGGGGTTTTATATAAAACATGGGGTAGATACACCAAAGCCCTTGAATACTTCTTCTTAGCTTTAAGTGAGCACGAAAAAATAGGATATAGCGCAGGAGTAGGAATGGCATCCAACAATATAGGTCAAGTATTTTTTTACCTAGAGGATTATAAGAAGGCTATCGATTACTTTACCATTTACTACGAGATTAGCAAAAGTAATGGTACAGCTTACGCGGTGGCAGGGGTAGCTAACAACATTGCTGCTTCGTATGTTGAGCTTAACCAGCATGAAAAGGCCATTAACAGCTATAAAGAGGCTGCTCACATTTATGATTCGCTGAACTTAGCTTTCGGTGTAGCCATTATTAACGATAATATCGGTTCCCTTTTGGCTAAAAACCATGACTACCACGGTGCATTGGAACACCACCTAGGTGCAATGCAAGTTTTTATTGATATTGGCAACAAAAATAGGCTATCATATGTTCTTAAAAACGTGGGTTATGCATACTTCAAGTTAAATGATTACACAAAATCTAGGCAGTATCTTTTACAGGGAATGCAACTAGCAAAGGAACTTAAGCACCAGGAAACGCTTAAGTTAATCTATTTTCATTTAAGCCAGGTTTTTGAAGCTACCCACGAGCCCTCTCAAGCGTTAAGGTATCATAAATTATTTATACAGCTTAAGGATTCGTTATACAGTATTGAGGCTAAGGAAAATTTAAACCGGATGGAACTGAAGCATGAGGCGGATAAGTATCAAACTGAGTTAACGTACCTGTCGGCAAAAGTTGAGCAACATCGAGTGTTTTTATTGTTTCTTGCTTTACTTGTAGTGTTTTTTATCTCTGTGGTCGTTATATTTGTTAGGTTTAATCATAAACGTAAACTCCGATTGCAAGATTACACGCAATCGATTAAGACCAATAGTGAGGAGTTGAACAGAATGGCATCCAATTCTCTTTCATCTCCCACAAATAAATTGGTTATTCTTTGGCCCGACAAACAGTTTGAAAAGGATACCCTAAGGCTCTTTGACTATGATTATGGCGAAACAAAAGGATTGTTAACTATTGCTTCAAAAAATCTCCCACTTAACTACTTTGTTTACCTAATTAAAAATTCAATTGAAAGTCATTTTAGGTTTTACACTACAATTACCGAACAGGAGGTTGAGGCCATTGTTTCTAGTTCAATAAAAAACATAGCTAGGAATCTTCATATATCAGATAGCCAGGCTTCAATATGCTCCATTCTTCAGTATAACGGATTGAAAATAAAAATAAAGAACAGTGCCGCAGTGTGGGTAAATTCTGGAGGTAACTTAAAATTATTTACCGAAAACACAGATTTACTCAACAATGCTGAGCAAACAAATATTTCACAGTTGTTTTTCTTAGTCTCAAGTTTGGGCAAAAACAGTCTAAGTTTTACATCATTGGTAAGTTTAATTGATAGAACTTTAAGGTTATTGATGAATAACGGCGAAGAATCGCAAAGAGAAATTATTAGAAGTACAATTGAAAGTTGGAATAACTCGGTTCATGAAGCAACCGAGATTCAGTTTTTTACAACAAAGTGGTTTAGTGGTAAATCAAACTAATGTCCTTTTGACGCATGTAGTTTTACGTTAGTACAACTTATTAATTAGTTAATCAAAAACAGGAGTGTTTCCACAGTTTTAGCCTGCTTATAAGTTATATTTGTGAATATACGATGCGGCTGAATGTTATAACATATTTTAAACCATTAATAATGTCTTATATGAAATTACTACTCATATCTAATTCAACCAATGCAGGCGAGGAGTATCTGCAACACCCCAAGGAACAAATAGAACTTTTTTTAACAGGTTATATTAGCCCCAATTAAAACCGAGCAGAAAAATTGCTAAATTTCTGACGGTAT
>CALGIR010000231.1 GCA_937915475.1 uncultured Bacteroidales bacterium | reverse complement strand
AGCTCCCCAGTCAAGTCCAGTAATTTGGGCAGTAACAACCTCATCTAAAGGAGTTGCATCAACATTGGGAATGGTTACAACCACAGCATTGTCAGAGGCCTTGTGTATGGTTAAACTACCTGTTGCCAGCTGTACTACCTCGTCAAGCTCAACCCTAAGGGTAAAACTGGTAGGCATATCGGTTGCATCAATTGCAGGGTATAAGTCAATTGCCGAAGGCGCTTGCGTATCGGTTATTGTAGAGGACTCAGCAGTTTCATCGTAGAAAGTGTCATCTGATGCATCGGCAATACGGAAATGGTATGTTCCAAAATCGCCATTGGCAACGGTATGGGTATAGGTGCCAAGTGAAGCAACAATTGGATTCTCGTTAATCCGATTTGCCTCTGCATCAACAGTGTAAAGGTTTACGTTGTCAATATTGGCCGATGTCCAGGTAAATACAATGTCATCGCCAGTATTGTAATTGTTGACACCTACGGGTGCGGTAAGGGTAAGCTCACGGTTCTCGCCGGTTAGGGTAACCTTGTAGACAACTATTGTTGTAGCATCCTCAGCGGTTACGGTAACAACAGCTACATCACCATCAGCTAGTTCTTGGGTTGCAAGGTTTCCCTCGGCAACTACAGTCTCGTTAAGCTTCACCTCAAAAGTTGCATTGGCATCAGTTGCAGTTGCAACAATACCTATAAAGCCTGTAAAGTCGTCAACAAACATTGTTGCGCCTGTATCCACATCAGGATCGGCAACCACTAGTCCGGTTAGCCCAAGTGCATTCTCGCCACCAAGTGTAAAGGTTGCAAGGGTTGCATCATCGCTAACTATAACCCAATCAGCTGTTGAGCGTGAGGTTAGCTGTATGTTGGCGTAATTCTGACCAACCAGTGTAAGCATTTCAACAATGTTCTGGGTGGGAATTTCCTCACCAATATAATCCGATTCGCTAAACGAAGTACGGTATTTGCCGGGTGTTTCGCTGTTATCCTGTATGTCGTAATTTTGACCAGCAGCGAAAGTTCCGGTAGATGTAAATATTATATTCTCCAGTTTAATCAGCTTAGACTGGTCGGCTGAGGTTAAGTCTGCCAAGGTTGTTACAAAAGGAATAACAGGATTATCAAGTGAGGCAGGTTCTCCCGGATCCTCAAGTGGAATGAACTGAACTAGTTCATTAAAGATGCTAATTTTACCTATAAGGCCTGTTATTTCGCTACCAATTGGATACTCCTCGGTAATTATACCAGGACTGTCGTCAATTAGAATAGCCGCATTGTCATCCTGTATATATTTTTGGTGACGGGCAGTGCGGGAGTAGGTAACAACGGCAGAGCCATCAAAACGAGCCTCGGTGTTAGCAGGGCGAGCAATTAGGGTAGATAGAGCGGTGTGAACCTCTCGAACCTTAAATTCAGTAGATTCAGCAGCTGGAATACCATCTGCTGCATCGGCAACGCGCAGCTTGTAAGCAGCGCTAAATTCTGCATCGGCAGGTACGGTAAAAGTAGCTGTACCATCAGCAGCAGGAGTTGTAGTAACCACTACTTCCCATGCACCTACACCCTCGTTTGCGCTTGGAACCCAAGCCTCAACCACCACGTTTTCGAAGTTGGCGGCTGTCCAGGTAACGGTAACCTCATCGCCAGCGTAGTATGGTCCAGCGTACGTTCCGGTTAACTCAATGGTTTCGGCAGCTGCGCTAATGGTGGTAAAGGTTACGCTGGCGGGAGCGTCCATTGCATTGGTCAACTCATCTTGAATAGCAGCAACGGTAAGTGTGTACGCTGTTGCGTTTAGCAGATCAGCAGTGGGCACAACGGTAATAACGTTTTCGGCAATGGTAGCAGAAAAGGTTACAGGGTCAGTGCCATCGGTAAAAGTAATTAGGCTCTCAACGTTTGTGTTATCAACCAAAGCACCAGCGGGGCTTGTGTAAATGGGCTCATCGAAGGTGATGGTGGGGTTAACATTAAGTGCCACTTTGGTGTCAGCATCAGCAGGGTCGAAGGTGGCAAGTGGGGCTTGGGTGTCTACACCACCAACAGCAAGTTTGTATAAAATTAAATCTTGTTGACCACTCGTATAACATGCAAAGCGTGGTGCACCTGCATTATATTGAAGTAACCTAGTTGTTGTAGCTACGTTTTCAAATTTAAAAACACCTGCATCAATTGTTACGGCCCATTTTTGATTGTCAGTTGGGCTAGTACTCACAACTGCATGAGCTTCATTCTTTGACCCAGTATATGAAACATAGGTAATATCAGCACCATCAGTATAGGATATTGTATAGTTGGTACCATCCTTTTTAACTTCCCATACAATATTAGTAGCTGGGTTAGCTAATACATCTTCTGATGGAGTAATCGCAGTATGCGTAAAATATTTACCAGCATTGGTGTGGTTCATTGCAAATGCATCAGTGCTATTGGCAATAACATAATACCCATCTTCAATTTCTTCAACTGAGGCTATCTTGTTAAATATGCCTGACCCTGTGTACTGTGCAAACCCCACATTCCCCCACAAAAGGAGCGTAAGGGCCACAAGGGTGGTTGTTAATAGGTGTAGTAGTTTGCTCATGGTTAATTGTATTTAGTTAAACATTCAGTGAATTTATAATTAAATGGTTAAGGTGATTTACCATCATTTTTTTTTGTAAAGGGCTGTTAAGTTACAGCTAATTTCTATTATGGTCAAACAACTAAGGCGTAAAAAAGTTAAAAGTTAAAAACCAATAAATGATTGGAATTGTATTTAGTGTAGCCAAGATAGAACTTATATTTTAGTTAAGCAACGTACCAAGGGTTCTAACTTGAGGAGATGAAGAAGAAAACTGAAAAGTTACGGGTCTGCCTGCCTCGGCAGACAGAGCAGACAGGTGAAGCCTACATTTTTTGTTGGGAGGAGTTATCTGTTCCACAATAACACTAGCAAATGGGTTGAAATAGTGGGTGTTTTACAGGCTAGGTTTTCATATGTTTTATTGGCAGCGACTTGACTTTACCATTGAATTTCACTAAATTACGAACTATTTTAAATGCTAATCTAATAAACTTACATCATGAAAAAACTTATGGCCATGCTGACCATTGCAACACTAATATTCTCAATAGCTAGTTGCGTTACAGACAAGAAGGAAAATAAAACCACAAAGGAAGATGTAAAAAAGGAGTTCATTGAGGCTGCCGATGCATCAAAGGAGTTTTTAGAGTCGGAGTTTAACGAGTTGGTGAATAATATTGAGGGGTTTGCTCAGAAAACCGAGGATAAGATTGCCGAACTTAAAAAGAAAACTGAGAATGCAAAGGGTGATGCAAAGGTGAGAATGGAGAAGAGGGTAAAGGACATTGAGCAAAAATCGGATGCGCTAAAAAGTAAGGTACAGGAGTATAAAAATGCTGCCGACGAGAAGAAGGATGAGATTAAGAAAGAGATAAAAAACCTAAAGGATGCCCTTGACGAGAGTATTAAAACATTTAAAGAGGAGGTTGAGGATAAGTAGGAGGGGGCAAATAACTAAGAGTTAAGAATTAAAAACTAAAAGTTGTGGGTTACGGGGTTTGAGGTTGCGGGTTTTCCTTTCCGCCATTTCCCAATATTTTCCGTCGTTGCCTGCCTGTCGCCTGCCTGCCGGTAGGCAGGGCAGACAGGCGATACCGACGTTTTGTGTCGGGAGAAGCAACCTTTCCTTCCGCAATAATAGTGCTCCACAGTCGTAAATAATTGAGAACTAAGAACTAAGAGTTAAGAGCTAATAACTAAAAGTTAAGAACTAAGGGTTAGTAGTCAAAAACTCTTCACTATTAGTTTATCACTATTAACTTAAAAATTGCGTCATTGCGAGAAACGAAGTGACGAAGCAATCTTTTCTTCCGCAATAATAGTGCTCCATATTCGTAAATAATTGGGTCACAAAATACGGGAACAAATAGATTGCTTCGTCGCAAAAGACGCTCCCTACCTACGGTAGGCAGGCTTGCAATGACGTGAAGGATGGCGGAACTTTCTCAACGCTACTACAGTTTACCCCATTAATAAAAAAGGCTTTGGTTGTCCAAAGCCTTTTCGAGTTAGTATATAGAATAATACATTTTTATTCTATAACGTTTACATTGGTTGCCTGAGGGCCACGTTTGCCATCAGTGATTTCGAATTCAACTTCTTGTCCTTCGTCTAGACGCTTGAAGCCTTCTCTGGTAATTCCTGTGTAATGAACAAACACGTCGTTACCCTCTTCAGTTTGAATAAAGCCAAAACCTTTAGCTGCATCAAACCATTTAACTTTTCCTTTCATGGTAAAAATTGAAAATTAATGAATAAATAATTGTTATTACACAACAAAGGTGCGAAATTGATTTGATTTTACAAGTTTATTTGGGTGTTTTTTGACGAATATAGAATCTTCCAATTATCAAACAATTACGAACTTAAGCATACTTCATTGATAGCGCCCTTTTGGGTAATTTTAATTTTCTAAAGTTTATAATTCTACTTCGGTGCACTAAAATGTAGGTTACGGGTACTTGCTACTGAATGGGTTGCGATGGTTTTGATACTAAATTAATGGAGGGTTAACCATTGCCACACCAAAGTTTTCTCAAATATTCTAAAAATTAGCCCCAGTTATTCGCCTTGCTACTTGTACTAGCATTATCGAAACAAGTCGGAGGATGATTCTTGAGCAGAATGGGTGCAAAAGTATTGCATGGATTAGACTCAAACCAAGTTTATTCCCAATGTTTTGTATTTAGCATTAAATTTTGGTGTTCTAAAAATATTGCCGTTCCTTTGCTGCTTAATTCAATTCTTTAATTTAAAAAGACAGTTTAATGATTGTTTCAAAGGACAAAGTAGTTTCAGTAAGCTATGAGCTTAATGTGCAAAATGAGATTGTTGATAAGGCAGAAGCCGCCAATCCTATGAAGTTTATATACGGTAAGGGAACCCTTATTCAATCGTTTGAGGATAATATTAAAGACCTTAAAGAGGGCGATTCGTTCGATTTTAAAATTGCTTCGGACAAGGCGTATGGCGAGGTTAATCAGGAGTATATCCTAAAGTTGCCAAAAACAGTTTTTGAGCAGGATGGCGAGGTTGCAGGCGATTTGCTTGTGGTGGGTACCCGTTTGCCAATGGTTGACCAAGCAGGGAATCAGCTTAACGGTTTAATCCTTGATGTTAAGGACGACCATGTTGTTATGGATTTTAACCACCCGCTTGCAGGTGAGGATTTGCACTTTAAGGGCAAAATAGAGGGCATTTGCGAGGCCACTGCCGAAGAGTTAGCCCACGGGCATGTTCATAACCCAGAGAATGACCATGGCGAAGGATGCTGTGGAGACTGCTAAGAATGATAGATTTAAGAATACTTTAAACCGGCTACTGCCGGTTTTTTTGTTTTTCCATGTGGCATTTTGTTTTGATTAATGGCCATTTTGGTATATTTGATGAACAAAAAAATTGAAGCGATGTGGCAAAAGTTTCCTCTTTGGGCAAAAATATTAGCGGGTATGCTGATTGGAGTGCTAATCGGCATTTTTGGTGTTTGGCTTAAAGTAGGCTGGTTAGTAACCGATTGGGTAAAGCCCTTTGGAGTCGTATTCCTTAATCTGCTAAAGTTGGTGGCTATGCCGCTCATCTTTGCATCGCTTGTAACTGGTGTGACAGGGCTTTCGGATATTACAAAGCTATCGCGCATTGGGTTTAAAACAATTGCATACTACTTATTAACCACTGTTTTGGCCATTACGGTAGGCCTGCTGCTGGTAAACGTTTTTAAACCCGGAGAGTCGTTTCCCGAGGATAAAAGGTTGGAGATGCTGGAGCAGTATGCTGTTGATGTTGAGGGACGGAAATTGGCCATTGATAATATAAGGTCGGATGGACCGCTTCAGTTTTTGGTTGATATTGTTCCTGATAATGTTGTTGGTGCGGCATCGGATAATGCCAACATGCTACAGGTAATATTTTTTGCCATACTCTTTGGGTTGGCAATTGTAATTGTTAAGCATCCTAAGGTTGAGGTGGTTAAGGATTTTGTTATCGGCCTAAATGAGATAATCCTAAAAATTATCGATTTTATAATGCTGTTTGCCCCATTTGGCGTGATGGCTCTTTTAGCGGGATTAATCGTCGATTTTTCAGGCGATAACCTGTCAGATTCGTTGCACCTATTTGCAACCCTTGGGCTATATGCCCTTGTGGTAATTGGCGGGTTGCTTTTTGTTGCATTGGTAATCTATCCAGTTTTTTTAAGGTTTTTTGCAGGTATTCGTTTTGTCGATTTTTACAAAACCATGTTTCCGGTTCAGCTCGTTGCTTTTTCAACAAGTTCTAGCGCAGCAACACTTCCTGTTACCATGGAGCAGGTTGAGAAGGGGTTAGGCGTTAGAAGCGAGGTTGCCAGCTTTGTGTTACCCATTGGTGTAACCATTAATATGGACGGGACTAGTCTTTACCAAGCCGTTGCTGCTGTTTTTATTGCTCAGGTTTTTGGCATTGAGCTAACCCTTTTGCAGCAGTTAACCATTGTGCTTACCGCAACATTGGCATCCATTGGTTCAGCAGGCGTTCCAGGAGCAGGCATAGTTATGCTCATTATTGTGCTAAATGCGGTTGGATTACCCGTTGAGGGGCTAGCGCTAATACTTGCCATTGATAGGCCTTTGGACATGCTTCGTACCGTGCTTAACGTTACTGGCGATGCAGTGATTGCCACCATAGTGGCAAAAAGCGAAAATAAAATCGATTACAAGCCTGGTATGATTGAGCAGTCGGGGCAATAGTACGGAGTATTTATACGGAAAAACCCGCATAGCCAAAACTAATAAAAACTGAAAGCACCCTGTTGGCCTATTTCATGTAACCTTATGCCCTTTTGTAAGGCGATTTTGCTTATCCTCTCAATTTCCCAGGGCGAAACGGTTTGGTCAACCACCAGAGTATTTGGCGTTAGTATAGCCAGCACATCATCAATTTTTGGCGAATCGGCATTGAGCAAAATAAAATCTAAGGTTAGCGTCTGCTTTTTATCCGCATAAGGAAATGTTTTGGCCATGGGAATTAGCATTATCTTATGGTTTACCTCTATCCAGTAGCCTAAATCATTCTGTTTTATGGCAAGATTGTTATGATGTATTTCTTTGCTGCTCTCATTGGCCAAGCGTTCGCTAATAATTCGGTGTGGTTTTATCCTGTTTTTGTTGATATATCCTTGAAGAGCAAATGAGTATTTATCGTGCAGGTTTACCGCAGTAGTATCATTTGAAAACAGCAAGAGTTGTCCCTTGTGCCTGTAAGCCATAAGGCTAGCCGACCGATTTGCAAATACCAAAAATTCCGATTTGTTATAGGTTTCGAAGTATGTGATGAGGTTTAAGCCAAAGAAAGCCATTAAGCCGGGAAGCGATATAAGGAGCAAATACTGCTTTTTGCTGTGGATAAAAAGTGCAATTAGCACAATGCTGGTGCAGAGCAAAAGTAGCTGTGCGGGAGTTATTGCAAGTGCGGTTGAGGTGGAGTAGGGGAGCGATTCTGTATACTTGGTAAGATAATTCAGCACGGTTAACAATACATCCAAAAGCCAAGCAAACCCTTTAAAAACAATAGGTATGGGCGATAGCATTATCAAACCTATTGCTGCATATAGAATTAGGAATGCTAAAGGTATGGCGTAAAGATTGGCTAAAAGAAAATAGTTTGGAAACTGGCTAAAATAGTATAAACTAAGCGGAAATGTTCCTATCTGTGCGGCTATGGAAACAGCTATTAGCATCCATACCCTATTGATTAAGCGATTTTTAATAAAAATGAGGTTGTATATGTGTGGATAAAAGAAAACAATTGATAGTACAGCACAGTACGATAGCTGAAAACCAATATCAATAATTAGCATAGGGTTAAAGACAAGTATAATAAAAGCCGATGCGCTTAAAGTGTTATACACATTTGTGGTTCGGCTAAGCGACACGCCAACTATCACCAGCGAAAACATTAACGATGCCCTTACCACCGATGGCGACAGTCCGGTAAAAAAAGCAAAACCCCACAGAAATGCTATAAGTATTATCGATTTAAGCAATTTACCTCTTTTCGTCCGCGATAAAAAGAAGAGCAAGCCCGATAGTGTTGTAAAAAAAATGCCAACGTGTAACCCCGATACTGCTAGGATATGCATTGCTCCCGATGCCGAAAACACCTTTCGGGTCTCTTGGTCGAGCAGGTTTTTATATCCCATGGTTAAAGCCGATAGCACTGCTAAGTTTTTACCTTCTATTCCCGCATTTTTGTATAGCGTCAACAATTTGTCCCTTAGATCAAGGGCCAATCTTTTAGCTATTGAAGGTTGGTTTTGTAAAAACATCCATTTTTCGGGTGCAATATATGCAGTTTGGTATATCTGTTTACGCTCAAGGTATTGCCTATGGTTAAATTGGTGAGGGTTTAGAGGTTCTGGCGGTGGATTGAAACTAGCATTTATGGTTAAAATTGAACCGTATTTCTGTTCACCCAAAAGCGAATCGGATGATGAGAAATAGAGCATTACCTTTTCGTTTTTTGAGACCCAAACCCCATCAGTTTTTACAGTGAGTACCTTGGCCACTGCTCTATAGCTGGATGTTCTGTAATCGGGAGGCTCTAAAAGTTTAACCAAAGCGTTTTGCTCCAATTCGCTTGTTAAGGTTGTGCTGCCTAAATAACTTTTTGTGATAATAAAACCCGCAAAGGTTAAGACTAGTGTTGTAATCAAACCGAAAACCCAACGTAGGTGCCACTTGTCCGAGACTAGTGTGCCCCATATTACCAGTGCAGGGCATATTGCCATTACTATAATTAGGGTTATGCCAGAAAGATATCCCGAAAAGTTAAGCGAGAGGATTATCCCCAGTACAAACGGAATAAGCAATTTAAAAAAGGGAACTTGTCTTAGCATTACACAAGTTGTTTATCCGAAGTTAGATGTATTTTGTCAACTAACAAAGTGATAATGCCGTATTTTGTTCATTACTAATGGCAAAGCGCGTAAAACTCCTTACTTCTACCTTCTTAGCAGTTTAGTTTTATTGCTGTTTTTAAGTGATTATTCTTTTTACGATGAAGTGTCTTGAGCGAAATATCTTGTTCTATAATGATATTTCTTTATATTTTTGGATGTTCATATACTCGGATTATTCATCCGCAAGTCCAATAGCTTTACCAAAAAAGAAAGGCTGCCAATGGTTGGCAGCCTTCACTATATAGTATAGTGTTATTTTAACACTAAAACGGTAGGTCGTCCATGTCTCCATCCTCAGTTGCTGGCATCTCAGGTGGAATCTCATCGAAACTTGGGGTTTGGGGTACATTTGAATTACTTGCAGGATTTGACCCCATAGCCTCAATGCGCCAAGCTTTAACATCGGTGTACCAACGCTCATTATACTCGCGAGATTCCACATTAACCCTCACTTTTAATGAATCACCAATGGCAATATTTTCAATATCCTTAATCTTGTCGCCCCAAAGTGCAATGCATACCTTTTTAGGATATTGGTCTTGGGTTTCGAGAATAAACTCTTGCTTAACCCAGGTGCCATTTCGGCTTTCACCCGACTGTTGCTCAAGTTTTTGAATAAGTTTTCCAGTTATTTCCATCTTAGTACGCAGGTGCTTTTTTAAAAATTAATTTTATTTGGTAACAATTTCCAGTAGTTCAATCTCGAATATCAGAACATCATTGGGTTGAATTGCTCCACCTGGTCTTGGTCTAGGACCATAGGCTAAGTGGCTAGGGAAGTAAAACTTATACTTTGAACCAACGTTCATTTTCTGAACGCCAAGTGTCCATCCCTTAATTACACCGTTGAGTTTAAATTCTACAGGTTCACCCTTTTCGATTGTTGAATCAAAAACAGTTCCGTCTATTCTAGTACCGTGGTAGTGAACTTTTACCATATCTGTTCCTGTTGGTTTTGGTCCGTCTCCTTCAATAAGCGCCTCGTACTGATAACCTTCAGGGTCAGTAATTACCCCTTCGCGTTCTGCATTCTCTTCAAGGAATTTCTCCCCAGCTTCGAGGTTCTCTTTGGCCTTTCGTTCTTGGTCTTTCATAACGAAATTGTTAAGGAACTCAACAGCTTCTTCGTTTGTCATAATGCCTTCTTTCTCGCTGTAAACATCATCAAAACCTTTGGCTAGGATTATTGGGTCAACATTATCGAGTGGTCCCTGCTTTAGGCTTGCTGCAAGGTTTATCCCAAGAGCATAGCTAACGCTATCGGCTTCGGTTTTAACTTTCACGTTAATACCCTTGTTATTGCAACCAACTAGGGTTAGGGTGAGTCCCAAAAGTGGGATTAGAGCTAATCTTACAAGTTTCATGGTGAGCTAATTTAGTATTATTTTAGTTTACTATGTTTAACAATTTGCGAAGATAGGTATTTATGGTAAAACTCGAAAGAGGTAATGTTTAAATTTTGTTAACCATTTTTAAAACCAAAAAATCATTGGGCTTTAGTTGCCCTTAGAATATGTTTTTTGCCAGGCGGTCCATCGAGTCTTTCGATGGTAAAGCCAATTTCTCTTAGGATTCTTTTAACCACACCCTTAACGCAGTATGTAACCAGAATGCTATGCGGAAGCAAGGCGTTGTAAATCTTTGTAAATTGATTAACTGTCCATATTTCAGGTTGGTCGTCGGGTCCAAATGCATCAAAGTAAACAAGATTGTACTTCCTGCTTGGCTGCCATTGTGTAAAGTCGATGTTTTGCTTTAGCAGGCAAAAATGTTTACCAATTGGCTGCTCATTTTCCCAGTTGGCATTGCAAATCTGTTCCCAAAAAGCAGCAGCATCGCTATTTAGTAATTCATTATAGTTAAGCTGTTTGAAATGCTCAGAGCTTAGCGGGTGCAACTCAATGGCATGATACTTAACCTTTTTGTCGTTAGCACTAGCCCATTGGGCTGTAAGCGCAGCGTTTAGCCCTGTCCCCAAACCTATTTCTAGGATGCTAATCTCTTGCTTGTTTATGTGAGCAAGCCCAGCATCAATAAAAATATGTTTTGATTCTGTAAATGAGCCAAACAACGAGTGGTAATGAGCCTTATACTTACCTGAGTATAGGGTTGATGTACCATCGTTTGTGTTGATGTGAGATAGTTGGTTCTCTGTCATGGTGCAAAAATAGCATCAATTTTGAAAATTGAATCGGAATAAATCCATTACTTTTGTAAAAAGAATACACAGATGCGTTTAGATGTATACCTAGTAGAGAATCAACATTTTTCATCGCGCGAGCAGGCCAAGTTCAACGTAAGCAAAGGCAATGTACTGGTAAATGGCAATGTTGCCCTAAAGCCTTCGCAGCAGATAGTGCAAACCGATACTGTTTCGTTAAAACTCGAAAATGCCATACCGTATGTTAGTCGGGGTGGGCTTAAACTCGAAAAGGCACTCTCTGTTTTTGGCATCAACTGTAGCGGATTAGATGTTATTGATATTGGCGCATCAACTGGAGGGTTTACAGATTGTGCTCTGCAGCATGGCGCAGCAAGAGTATGTGCTGTTGATGTTGGTTCCAATCAGCTTGCTGAAATGCTAAGAGAAAATCCAAAGGTAACCTCAATGGAGGGAGATCGGAAGAGCGTCGTGTAGGG
>CALGIR010000230.1 GCA_937915475.1 uncultured Bacteroidales bacterium | reverse complement strand
AGCTCAGTTGGCAGAGCACTGGTCTCCAAAACCAGGTGTCGGGCGTTCGAGTCGCTCCTCCCGTGCAACATAAGTATAATTAAATATGAGAATTAAAGCATACCTTCAGGAAGTGTACACGGAACTAGTCCACAAAGTATCGTGGCCAACGTGGAAAGATCTTCAATCTAGTGCATTAATTGTAATGATAGCTTCCCTTTTAATTGCACTTGTGGTGTTTCTCATGGACATATCCTTTGAGAATATAATGGATTTTATTTACCAATTGGTATAAAACCTGAGAGGAAATTTTGATGGAAGAAAACGTAAAGAAATGGTACGTGTTACGTGCCATGGGGGGGAAGGAGAAAAAGGTGAAAGAATATATTGATAGTGAGATTAAGAGGTTAAACCTTGAAGATTTCATTTCACAGGTTCTTATACCTACCGAGAAAGTTTACCAAATCCGTAAAGGGAAAAAGGTGAGCAAGGAGAGAGTATTCTACCCTGGTTATGTTTTAATCGAAGCCTCAATGGTTGGCGAAATCCAGCATACACTTAAGGATATTCCCAATGTGATAGGGTTTTTGGGTGATACCAAAACAGGCGAACCTATCCCATTGCGCCCATCGGAAGCAAATCGAATCCTTGGAAAGGTAGATGAGCTTGCAGAAAGTGATGAGGAGATTAATATTCCCTTCTTTGTTGGTGAAACAGTGAAAGTGATCGATGGTCCGTTTAATTCTTTCTCTGGAATTATCGAAGAAGTGAATGATGAGAAGAAAAAGCTGAAGGTGATGGTCAAAATATTTGGCCGAAAAACTCCGTTGGAGCTCAGCTTTATGCAAGTCGAAAAAGAGTAATAACTGTTAAGAGTTAAAGCATTATGGCTAAAGAAGTTGCCGGATTAATTAAGTTACAGATAAGGGGTGGCGCAGCAAATCCTTCGCCTCCTGTTGGTCCCGCACTCGGCTCAAAGGGGGTTAATATTATGGAGTTCTGCAAGCAATTCAACAGCAGAACCCAAAGTCAGGCTGGAAAAGTACTCCCAGTAATTATTACCGTATATTCCGATAAGTCTTTTGATTTTATCGTAAAAAATCCTCCGGTTGCAGTTCAGCTGCTTGAAGTATCAAAGCAGAAGGGCGGTTCACCAGAGCCAAATCGAAAGAAAGTAGCTTCGGTTTCGTGGGATAAAGTACGGGGGATTGCCCAGGATAAAATGCCTGACCTAAACTGTTTTACCGTGGAATCGGCTATGAAAATGGTAGCTGGAACTGCTCGTAGTATGGGCATAAGAGTTACCGGAGAATTTCCAGGTAAGTAACATTTAACCTCTTTTAGCGAGATGACAAAATTGACCAAGAATCAAAAACTTGCGTTGTCGAAAATTGAAACCGAGAAGCAGTATAAGATATCCGAAGCTGCTAGTTTAGTGAAGGAGATTACCCGCACGAAATTTGATGCCTCAGTTGACATCGATATCCGCCTTGGAATTGACCCTAGAAAGGCAAACCAAATGGTGCGCGGAGTAGTAACCCTCCCTCACGGTACTGGTAAAGCTGTTCGTGTGCTTGTGCTGTGTACCCCCGATAAGGAGGAAGCTGCAAAAGCAGCAGGTGCCGACTACGTTGGACTAGATGAGTATGTAGAGAAGATTAAGGGAGGTTGGACTGATGTTGATGTAATTATCACTATGCCAACCGTAATGCCCAAAATTGGTGCTCTAGGGCGTATTCTAGGCCCACGTGGACTGATGCCCAACCCCAAGAGCGGAACCGTAACCATGGATGTGGATAAGGCCGTTACTGAGGTGAAGCAAGGGAAAATCGACTTTAAAGTTGATAAGTACGGTATAGTTCATACCTCCATTGGAAAGGTTTCATTCGAGACCGATAAATTGATTGAGAATGCCTCAGAGTTTATTCAAACGATTATTAAACTCAAGCCACCTGCTGCTAAGGGTACTTATATTAGAAGTATTTACCTTTCAAGCACAATGAGTAAAGGCATTGCTATCGATCCAAAATCGTTCACGGAAAAGGAATAATAACGCAATAGAGACCCAATTACAATGAGAAGGGAAGATAAAAATGTAATTATTGACACGCTTACGGAGCAAATCAATCAGTATCCTCACTTTTACCTTACCGATATTTCAACGTTAGATGCAGTTGATACAAGCATATTACGTAGAAAATGTTTCGAGAAGGAGATAAAGTTGGTAGTGGTGAAGAACACCCTTCTGAAAAAAGCACTCGAGAAGTGCGAGAAGATGGATTTTTCGCCTCTGTTTGATACTCTAAAGGGTCCTACTTCAATCATGTTTTGTGAAGTGGGGAATGTCCCAGCTAAGCTAATCAAAGATTTTCGTAAGAAAAACGAAAAACCAATACTAAAGGCTGCTTTTGTAGAAGAATCGTTCTATACTGGCGATGATCAACTTAATACGTTGGCTAGTCTTAAGAGCAAAAACGAGCTTATTGCTGACGTTATTGCCCTTCTGCAGTCACCAGTCAAAACAGTTGTTTCTCAACTGCAATCAGCACCGAATATCCTAGCAGGAGTTGTTAAAACTCTTAGCGAGCGAGAAGGATAATTTTAAATTTGTTTCAGAATAAATCAATAAACCTTAAGCAAAAATGGCAGATCTTAAGAAGTTTGCAGAAGAATTAGTTAATCTTACTGTAAAAGAAGTAAATGAACTTGCACAAATCCTAAAGGATGAGTATGGTATAGAGCCTGCTGCTGCTGCAGTGGCTGTTGCTGGACCTGCAGTTGGTGGTGACGATGCCCCCGCAGAGAAAAGCACTTTTGACGTAATCATTAACTCTCCAGGTGGTGCAAAACTTCAAGTTATTAAACTTGTAAAGGAACTTACTGGACTTGGACTTAAAGAGTCTAAGGAATTAGTTGATTCGGCTCCTAAAGCTATTAAAGAAGGCGTTTCGAAAGAAGAGGCGGAGTCGCTTAAAACACAACTCGAAGAGGCAGGAGCAGAAGTTGAACTTAAATAAAAGAGAACCTGATCGCATTAGGTATTAGAGGTTTAGAGTCTAATTATAGACTCTAAGCCTTTTTATTGTTTATATTAATGGTTCAACAAATCTCATAGCGATGTCCTTAGATACAGCAAATAAAAGAATATCATTTGCCAAAACAAAAAATCAGTTCGACTATCCCGATTTTCTGGATATTCAGCTAAAATCGTTTGGCGAATTTTTTAAATTTGGTTCTTCTGTTGAAGAACGCAAAAAGGAAGGTCTATACAAGGTCTTTACCGATAACTTTCCTATATCCGATACTCGAAACAACTTTGTACTCGAGTTTATCGATTATTACATTGATCCTCCTCGTTACTCAATCGAAGAGACGATCGATCGAGGTTTAACTTTTAGTGTACCACTAAAGGCTAAACTTAAACTTTATTGTACCGACCCAGAGCACGAAGATTTTGATACGGTTTTGCAGGACGTTTATTTGGGAACAATACCATATATGACGGCAAAGGGTTCCTTTGTTATTAATGGAGCAGAGAGAGTAGTTGTATCACAGTTGCATCGTTCTCCTGGGGTATTCTTCGGACAAAGTTTCCATGCAAATGGCACTAAACTTTATTCAGCAAGAATTATCCCCTTTAAAGGTTCGTGGATCGAGTTCGCCACCGACATTAATAATGTGATGTTTGCGTATATCGATCGAAAGAAAAAATTACCCGTAACTACACTCCTAAGAGCCATTGGTTTTGAGAGTGATAAGGATATCCTCGAAATATTTGGATTGGCAGATGAGATTAAGGTATCGAAGGCTAATCTAAAAAAACATATTGGCCGACGTTTAGCAGCAAGGGTACTAAAATCATGGGTTGAGGATTTTGTTGACGAGGATACCGGTGAAGTAGTTTCCATTGAGAGGAATGAGATAATTCTTGATAGGGAGACTATTCTTGAAAATGAACATATTGAAGACATTGTTGATTCTGGCACTAAAACTATTCTTCTGCACAAAGTAGATCAGAATATATCCGATTATGCCATAATCTACAACACACTACATAAAGACCCCTGTAACTCAGAAAAAGAGGCAGTTGTGCATATCTACCGACAACTGCGGAATTCTGAGCCACCTGACGAAGCAACTGCTCGCGATGTTATTGATAAACTTTTTTTCTCAGAAAAGCGATACGACCTTGGCGAAGTAGGACGGTACAGGATTAATAAAAAGTTAAACCTTAATACCGACATCGATGTTAAGGTTCTTACCAAAGAGGACATAATTGAGATCATCAAGTACCTTATCGAGCTTATCAACTCTAAAACAGATGTTGACGATATTGACCACTTGAGTAACCGTCGCGTGCGTACAGTTGGCGAACAGCTAGGCAATCAGTTTGGTGTTGGGCTAGCACGTATGGCTAGAACCATCAGAGAACGTATGAACGTGCGAGATAATGAGGTGTTTACGCCCATTGATCTTATTAATGCAAAAACACTTTCTTCGGTAATTAATTCGTTTTTTGGAACAAACCAACTTTCTCAGTTTATGGATCAAACGAATCCATTGGCTGAGATGACACATAAACGTCGTTTGTCAGCGCTTGGTCCTGGAGGATTGTCAAGAGAACGTGCTGGTTTCGAAGTACGTGACGTTCACTACACACACTATGGCAGATTGTGTCCTATTGAAACACCAGAAGGACCCAATATTGGTCTAATATCGTCACTTTGTGTTTATGCGCGAATTAATGATCTTGGATTTATTGAGACCCCTTACCGGAATGTGGAGAACGCCAAGGTTAATCTATCAAACGAGGACGTATTATACCTTAGTGCAGAAGAGGAAGAGTATAAAACTATTGGACAGGCCAATGCATTATTGGATGATGATGGTACATTTTCTAATCCTAAGGTAAAATCAAGGCTTGAAGCTGATTTCCCTTTTACGGATCGAGAAAAGGTTGATATGATGGACGTTGCTCCTAACCAGATTGCCTCAATTGCAGCGTCACTAATTCCGTTTCTTGAGAACGATGATGCTAACCGTGCTTTGATGGGATCAAACATGATGCGTCAAGGGGTACCCCTTATACAACCTGAAGCGCCTATTGTTGGCACAGGGCTAGAAGAGGTAGTGGTGCGCGATAGTAGGGTTCAGGTAGTTGCTGAAGAGGATGGTGTAATTGAGTACGTAGACTCCGATGAGATTGTTGTTCGATATAACCAAACGGAAGAGGAGCAATTTGTAAGTTTCGATCCTGAGTTAAAGCGCTATAGACTGCCTAAGTATAAGAAAACTAATCAGAATACTTCAGTAACCCTAAGACCATTGGTTCATAAAGGCCAAGAGGTTAAGAAAGGGCAGATTCTTACTGAGGGTTATGGAACTGAGGATGGAGAACTTGCTTTAGGACGAAACCTTAAGGTGGCATTTATGCCGTGGAAAGGTTATAACTTTGAGGATGCCATCGTTATTAGCGAACGGATGGTTCGTGAAGACATATTTACCTCTGTTCATATAGATGAATTTGTTCTTGAGGTAAGGGACACAAAGCGAGGTGTAGAAGAACTAACCGCCGATATACCTAATGTTAGCGAGGAAGCAACAAAGGATTTGGACGAGCATGGAATGATTAGAATTGGGGCAAATATTGTACCAGGCGATATTCTAATCGGAAAGATAACTCCAAAGGGTGAGTCAGACCCTACTCCTGAAGAAAAACTTCTTAGAGCAATATTTGGAGATAAAGCAGGAGATGTGAAGGATGCATCGCTTAAAGCACCTCCTTCACTTCATGGAGTTGTAATTGACAAGAAACTTTTCTCACGCTCAGTAAAAGACACCAAAAAAGGTAAAGGGGGTGTGAAGGATCTAGTTGCAAAGTTGGATGAGGAGTTTACCAGCAAAACGTACGCACTGAAGGAAAAACTAATTGAAAAGTTATTTTCTTTGACAAATGGTAAAACATCTCAGGGAGTCTCCGATATGTTCAGTCAGGAGATTATTCCGCGTGGAGTGAAGTTTACTCAGAAAATGCTAACTGAATTAGATTACCTAAACATCAATGCTAATAAGTGGACTACTGATAAGAAGAAGAATGAAATTATAAAGAAGGTTGTCCATAACTATATCCTTAAGTATAAGGAGTTCGACGCAGATCACAAACGTAAGAAGTTTAATATCACCATAGGTGATGAGATGCCTGCAGGTATTCTTCAACTTGCTAAGGTTTATGTTGCCAAGAAGCGTAAGATTAAGGTGGGAGATAAAATGGCAGGTAGACACGGTAACAAGGGTATTGTTGCCAGAATAGTTCGTGATGAGGATATGCCTTTCTTAGCTGATGGAACGCCAGTCGATATTGTTCTTAATCCCCTTGGTGTGCCCTCGCGTATGAACCTTGGACAGATTTACGAGACTGTTCTAGGATGGGCTGGAGAAAAGTTAGGTCTTAAGTTTTCGACGCCGATTTTTGATGGAGCAAAAATTGATGAGATCAACAAGTACACCGATATGGCTGGTTTACCACGTTCTGGTAAAACTTACCTATACGATGGTGGTACAGGAGAACGTTTTGACCAACCTGCCACAGTAGGTATTATCTACATGCTCAAACTTGGGCATATGATTGACGATAAGATGCACGCTCGCTCAATTGGGCCATACTCGCTAATTACACAGCAGCCGCTGGGTGGTAAGGCACAGTTTGGTGGTCAACGTTTTGGCGAGATGGAAGTTTGGGCACTTGAGGCCTTTGGAGCATCTCATATCCTTCAGGAGATTTTAACCATAAAATCCGATGATGTTATGGGTCGTGCTAAAGCTTACGAGTCAATTGTTAAAGGAGAGCCAATGCCAAAACCAGGTATTCCTGAGTCGCTCAACGTGCTATTGCATGAATTACGAGGCCTTGGTTTAGATGTTAGTCTCGATTAACAAGCTGTTGCCATAGCATGGTGAGACTTATGTGCTTACCATGCTAATAACTTAACTTTTTAATATTAAGAATATGTCGTTCAGAAGGGAAACTAAGGTAAAAACCGACTTCACCAAAATCACAATCAGTCTATCATCCCCCGAGTTGATTCTTGAACGTTCGAGTGGTGAGGTGCTTAAACCCGAGACCATTAACTATAGAACGTATAAGCCCGAGCGTGATGGATTGTTTTGCGAGAGAATTTTTGGGCCAGTGAAGGATTATGAGTGTCATTGTGGAAAGTACAAGCGTATTCGCTACAAGGGCATTGTGTGTGATAGGTGTGGCGTTGAAGTAACAGAAAAGAAAGTGCGCCGTGAACGAACGGGACACATTAATCTTGTTGTTCCAGTAGCTCATATTTGGTATTTCCGTTCGTTGCCCAATAAAATAGGCTACCTGATGGGTTTGCCAACAAAAAAGCTCGATACAATTATTTACTACGAGCGTTACATTGTTATCAACCCTGGTATTGCTGAGAATGTTAACTATATGGATTTTCTTACGGAAGAGGAGTATCTCGATATTCTTGAAACTCTCCCCAAAGAAAACCAGCAACTTGACAATGACGATCCTAACAAGTTTATTGCAGGTATGGGAGCCGAAGGTATTCACATGCTTCTTTCTCGACTTGATTTAGATGAACTTAGTTATGACCTTCGTCATAAGGCAGATACCGAAACCTCGCAGCAACGAAAAAACGAAGCGTTAAAACGCTTGCAGGTTGTTGAGGCTTTCCGTGAATCTGCCCATATAAATCGTCCCGAGTGGATGATACTAAAAGTTGTTCCTGTCATTCCACCAGAGTTAAGGCCTCTTGTGCCGCTTGATGGGGGTAGGTTTGCAACCTCAGACCTAAACGACCTTTATCGTCGAGTTATTATACGTAATAATCGATTGAAAAGGCTAATAGAGATTAAGGCCCCTGAGGTAATTCTTAGGAATGAGAAGAGGATGCTTCAAGAATCCGTTGACTCCTTATTTGATAACTCTAGAAAGAGTAATGCTGTTAAAACTGATGCAAATCGTCCTCTTAAATCGCTTAGCGATAGTCTAAAGGGTAAGCAGGGGCGTTTTCGTCAGAATTTACTTGGTAAGCGTGTTGACTACTCTGCCCGTTCAGTTATTGTTGTTGGTCCAGAGCTTAAAATGCACGAGTGCGGATTGCCAAAGGATATGGCAGCGGAAATATACAAACCATATATCATTCGTAAGCTGATTGAGAGGGGCATTGTAAAAACAGTAAAATCAGCCAAGAAAATTGTTGATAGGAAAGACCCGGTCATTTGGGATATCCTTGAAAATGTGCTTAAAGGGCACCCCGTTTTGCTTAACCGTGCACCAACGCTACACAGGCTAGGAATTCAGGCTTTTCAGCCTAAACTAATAGAGGGTAAAGCAATTCAGCTTCATCCACTAGCGTGTACTGCGTTTAATGCTGACTTTGATGGTGACCAGATGGCTGTTCACCTCCCTCTGGGAAATGAGGCCATTCTTGAGGCACAAATCCTAATGCTTGGTTCGCATAATATTCTTAACCCTGCTAATGGTGCGCCTATTACGGTACCTTCGCAGGATATGGTGCTTGGGCTATACTACATTACCAAGGCTCGTGAAGGTTCTAAGGGAGAAGGATTGAAATTTTATTCATATGAAGAGGCAATTATTGCATATAACGAGAAAGAGGCAGATCTACATGCAAATGTAAGAGTTCGTATACCAATCGTTAGCGAGGATGGAACCGAAACTTTTGAACAGGTTGACACAACCATTGGTCGGATAATTTTCAATCAGTTCGTTCCCAAGGAGATGGGCTTCATTAATGAGTTACTTACCAAAAGGTCACTTCGTGATATTATTGGTAGAGTACTCAAAAAGGTTGGAATTGCTGTAACTTCAAAGTTTCTTGACGATATTAAGGATTTAGGGTTTGATTATGCGTTTAAGGGTGGTCTGTCTTTCAACCTTGATGATGTAATGGTTCCGCTCGAGAAAGATATTTACGTTGGAGAGGGTTATGACCAAGTTGATGAGGTTATTGCAAATTACAATATGGGCTTGATTACAAACAATGAGCGCTACAATGCAATTATCGATATTTGGACACACACAAATGCCAAGTTAACCGTAACGTTACTTAATAAATTAGCTGAAGATAATCAAGGTTTCAACTCGGTTTATATGATGCTCGACTCGGGAGCTAGGGGTTCGAAGGAGCAAATTCGTCAGCTTTGCGGTATGCGTGGACTAATGGCAAAGCCCCAGAAATCGGGAGCAACAGGAAGTGAGATTATTGAAAACCCAATTCTTGCAAACTTTAAGGAGGGGCTTTCGGTGCTTGAGTACTTTATCTCAACACACGGTGCTCGTAAAGGTTTGGCCGATACTGCCCTAAAAACAGCTGATGCTGGTTATTTAACTCGCCGTTTGGTGGACGTTTCGCAAGACGTAATTATTACTGAAGAGGATTGTGGTACACTTCGTGGTTTGCAGGCAGTTACCATTAAAAAGAACGAAGAGATTGTAGAAACCCTTTACGAACGTATTTTGGGGAGAACCACTGTTCATGATGTTTACCATCCGCTTACTGGCGACCTAATTATTTCATCAGGTGAGGAGTTAACAGAAGAGATTAGCCAAGAAATTGCTGATTCGCCAATTGAACAGGTTGAAATTCGTTCCGTACTAACGTGCGAGTCGAGAGAAGGGGTTTGTACTAAATGCTATGGCAGAAACCTAGCAACTGGGCGTATGGTTCAGAAAGGTGAAGCTGTTGGTGTTATTGCTGCACAATCAATAGGTGAGCCTGGTACACAGCTTACGCTTCGAACTTTCCACGTCGGGGGTACAGCTTCCAATATTATTGCCGATTCTAAGATTGTTGCAAAATTCGATGGAAAGGTTGAAGTTGAAGAGTTTAAGAGCATAGAGAAGGTTGATGAGCAAGGTCAAAAGTATCATATAGTGATTGGGCGATTAGCCGAGATGAGGATCATTGATAAGAATACAGGTATTACCCTATCAACCCATAACATACCATATGGTTCTAAACTATTTGTTAGTGATGGTGATTCGGTTACTAAGGGGCAGCATCTGTGTGAGTGGGATCCTTGGAACGCCGTAATCATCTCAGAAATGGATGGTACAATTGCTTTCGATTCAGTTATAAAAGATGTTACTTTCCGTGAAGAATCAGACGAGCAAACAGGATTTCGTGAGAAGGTAATTACCGAAACTCGTGACCGCACAAAGAACCCAATGGTTAGAATAATGAAGGGTAAGGAAGTGCTGAGAGCTTATAACCTTCCAGTATCTTCACACATTATTGTAGAAGAAGGTAGGGCTGTAAAATCAGGAGATATTCTTGTTAAAATACCACGTGCAGTTGGTAAGTCGGGTGATATCACTGGAGGACTTCCTCGTGTTACTGAACTTTTTGAGGCACGTAATCCATCAAATCCAGCTGTTGTATCGGAGATTGATGGAGAGGTGTCATTTGGAAAGGTAAAACGAGGTAAGCGGGAGGTTATGATTACTTCAAAAACCGATGAGGTGAAGAAATACCTTGTATCTCTTTCAAAGCAAATTCTTGTTCAGGAGAATGACTATGTAAGGGCGGGCACTCCTCTTTCCGATGGAGCAATTACCCCAGCTGATATTCTTGCAATTAAAGGCCCCACAAAGGTACAGGAGTATATTGTTAATGAGGTACAGGAAGTTTACCGAATGCAAGGAGTGAAAATTAACGACAAGCATTTTGAGGTAATCGTTCGCCAGATGATGCGTAAGGTTGATATTTATGATCCAGGAGATACTCGCTTCCTTGAGAAACAGATAGTTGATAAGTGGGAGTTCATGGCAGAGAATGATTGGATTTTCGATAAGAAAGTAATTGTTGATGTTGGAGATGCCACTGGAGTGCGTTCTGGTCAGATTATCACCTCTCGTAAACTTAGGGATGAGAACTCAATCCTAAGGCGCAAGGATTTGAAATTGATAGTTGCTCGTGATGCTGTTCCTGCCACATCCAATCAGGTGTTACAGGGTATCACAAGGGCAGCGCTTCAAACCTACAGTTTCATGTCAGCAGCGTCGTTCCAGGAGACAACTAAAGTGCTTAACGAAGCAGCAATCCGAGGAAAGGTTGATGAGCTGAAGGGGCTTAA
>CALGIR010000229.1 GCA_937915475.1 uncultured Bacteroidales bacterium | reverse complement strand
GAACTTCCTCCATACCGCATCCCCACGCTAAAATCGACCATAAGGCATATGTGGTCCAAGGCATCTCAGTACCTAAAAAAGATGGGTGGAGTTATCCTTGTGGCAGTTGTCATAATATGGGCTCTAGAGTACTACCCAAAAACCACAGAGTATAGCCAAAACTACAATCAGCAAATTGAACTGCTTAATGCCGATATTGATAATCTTACAACCCACAATCTGGCTATTGCTAAGGCCGATAGCCTTATAGGTGTAAAGCAAATTCAGATTAATCTGATTGAATCGGAAAAGATATCGGAGCGACAAGCAAACTCATACCTTGGACGAATTGGTAAATTTATTGAACCAGCAATTCAACCTTTGGGATTCGACTGGAAAATGGGGGTTAGCCTTGTGGCGGGTGTGGCCGCTAAGGAGATTGTTGTTAGCACCCTTGGGGTGCTGGTGCAAGCTGGACAGGATGTTGATGAGACCAACCAAACGCTAATAACTAAACTTCGTAGCGAGGTTTACACCTACGGCTCTCGTAAGGGACAAAAGGTTTACAGTCCGTTAAGCGCATTCTCTTTCCTACTCTTCATACTCATCTATTTCCCTTGCGTTGCCGTTGTTGCAGCCATCAAAAAAGAATCGGGACACTGGAAATGGGGTGCATTCACAATAATCTATACCACTGCACTGGCTTGGATTGTATCGTTTGTATTTTATCAGGTGGGCAGCTTATTCTATTAACAAAAAGTTTTTTTTACGTACCTTTGGGGTAGATTTTCACTACAAATATGACACGAAAACCCTCAAACGATAAGGTTAAGCTAGAGTTTTTTGTTCCAAGTATATCCGAGGAACTTAGGCTGCCACTGGTAGATGCTTTTATAAGTGCAGGATTCCCCTCCCCTGCCGACGATTACCTGGAGGCTAAGCTAGACTTGAACCAGCTGCTTATTCAAAATCCCAGCTCCACTTTTTTTGCCCGTGTTCGGGGCAACTCCATGCTTGATGCAGGCATTCACGATGGGGATATCCTGATTATTGATAAATCGCTTGAGCCTAAACAAACCTCTGTGCTTATCTGCTTTATCGACGGTGAATTTACCGTTAAAAAGGTAATGAAGGCAAATGGCAATTTTTATCTAATGCCGCAAAACAAGGAGTTTGAGCCAATTAAGGTAAATAAGAATTCTGACTTTAGGCTTTGGGGTGTTGTTACATACTGTATTCATAAACTGCTATAGATGTTTGCGCTAATTGATTGCAACAACTTCTACGTTTCGTGCGAGCGGATATTTAACCCTTCGCTCGAGGGCAGGTCTGTTGTTGTGCTATCAAATAACGATGGCTGTATTATTTCTCGCTCGAATGAGGCCAAAGCCATTGGGCTAAAAATGGGCGAGCCCATATTTAAATGTAGAGATTTAATTGAAGAGCATAATATTAGCGTGTACTCCTCTAACTATGCGCTGTATGGAGATATTTCGCATCGGATAATGAATACGCTCAGCAACTTCTCGCCCATGGTTGAAATCTACTCCATTGATGAAGCTTTTCTGGAGCTAAACGGAATAGATGCTGATTACACCAAATACGGACAAGCCATTCGATTAAGGATACTAAAGGATATTGGAATGCCCATTGGAGTTGGCATTGGCGCAACAAAGAGCTTGGCTAAGATAGCCAACAGAATAGCCAAGAAACATAGGGGTGTATTTGCCATTGAGACAGAAAATCAGCGCCTTTGGGCACTTGCCAACACACCCGTTGAGGATATTTGGGGAGTTGGTCGTCGCTACGCTGTTCTGCTCAAAAAGCATGGAGTTAACACAGCGCTCGATTTTACCAAGTTAAGTACCGATTGGATTAGAAAACACATGACCGTTCAGGGGCATAGGCTAAAGGAGGAACTTATGGGAAAATCGTGCATTGCACTTGAAACTGTGATGCAACCCAAAAAGAGCATTGCCACCACAAGAGCATTCGGCAAAAAACTCTCGGATTTTGGGACCATAAAGGAGTCGGTCTCATCACATGCAGTGAGTTGCGCTTCCAAACTGCGAAAGCAGAAGTCGGTTGCCCGCTTTGTAACCGTGTTTATCCATACCGACCCCTTCTCCAAAACGCAAAAGTACGTTTCGCGCAGCATCACGGTTACCCTTCCCATTGACACCAACTCCGATATGCTTATTACCAAAGCTGCACTGGCAGGGTTTAGCAAGATATTTATCCCTAATCTGCTCTACAAAAAGGCAGGCATAATTGTAAGCCAAATCAGCTCGGCCACCGCCATTCAGCAAAACCTGTTTGAGCAGCCTGACACGGATAGGCTCAATACCGTTTCGCAGGTAACCGACTTTTTAAATGCCAAGTATGGCGACAAAACCGTTAAACTGGCCGTTCAGGGAAGTAGTGGAGAATGGAAGTTAAAACGAGAAAAACTATCCCCTGGCTATACCACCAGATGGAGTGAGATACTTAGTGTTAACGGATGAAGAGTATGAAATGTAGCGGAGTTCGGGGCAGGTTTTTCATCCCACGCTACAAACCATGCTGCGGGCTACAAAGCTCCGAGAACCGCTGCAACCGCCATATTTTATACCCGTTGTTAGCGTTAGTTGAGTATTCAATTACATAATTTTTAGGTTTAATTTTACAAGCATAAATAATAGCACCTCTCAGTATTTAACATAAAGAGAGGTGCTTACTGTTTCTAATTAATCTCTACAGCATCTTGAAAATCCGATTCAGTTATATGGTACTCGTAGTGGTTTGGCATACCATTAACAAGTTCATAGCACATTCTACTTAGCGAATTTTTCTCAACGCAATCATAACCTGTAGGACGGTAATATCTAATATAGTACGTATTATTAAATACAATATCCACTGAGTCTTTAGAAGGATTGAGATTAATATCAAACACGGAAAATTGAGGATAAGTACCCCCTTTCATGCACGCTTCAATGTATAACGTGGCC
>CALGIR010000228.1 GCA_937915475.1 uncultured Bacteroidales bacterium | reverse complement strand
GATGCGGGAGGTAAGTCGCAATAAAAATCGTAAAAACTGAGTACGGTTCCCCCCATCAAACTCAGATACCGTGTTCCCGATGAGTAGCTAACCATCGACATAGCTGGTATGGGTGTAAAGCCCGCTAAGCGGTCGGGTCCATATTTTTTTGTTGTGTAAATATTGGCTGCGGCAATTATCTCCTGTGCTTCATCCCACTCAAGCCGAATAAGGCCACCGAGCCCACGCTCACGGATATAGGCATTTCTTGATTCAGCATTATCCATTATGCTTTCCCAAGCAACCACAGGGTCCTTGTGAACCTCCTTTGCCTTACGATAAGCCTTGGCAAGCGTGCCCCTTATCATGGGGTATTTTACACGATTGGCACTATATAGATACCATGAATAACTAGCACCACGTGGACATCCGCGAGGTTCATGGTTTGGAAGGTCGGGGCGAGTTTCGGGATAGTCGGTACTTTGAAGTTCCCACGTTACTAGTCCATTTTTTACAAAAATTTTCCACGAGCATGAGCCAGTACAGTTAACCCCGTGCGTAGAGCGCACCACCTTATCATGCTGCCAGCGGTTACGATAGAAACTTTCCCATTCGCGAGGGGTGTCGGTAGTAACCATATGCTTGTCGGGGCTTACAGTGGCCTCTTTGCTAAAGTAAATAAGTTTATTGAGTAGGCTCATAAGAAATGGTGTTAAGTTAAATAGCTATAAGCTGAAACTTTGACAGTGTAAAATACAATAAAACTTTAATGAAGTCAACCCGAAGATATTAGTTACTTATCATTCAATCAGTAAGTTTGACAGTTTGTTTTTAGTCTAAATTAAGCCAGCAAACTAAAACCCTTCACTTATTGAGATTTAGCATTTTTTAAAAACGCATATTTATGCATGGTAAACCCTATAAAACAACTATCACTTCGAAAGAACTCGCGTATCAAGAACAAGTGTTTTACTAATTTTCAGAAACATGCTGAATTGTCAGGAGTGTTTTTGCGCAAACAAATAATCCCGACCCATAGTATAAAACATACCTGCAGCAGTTATTCCCCATGCCACAAGGGCGATGTAGACAAAAAAGGAGGGAATAACCATAAGGAATGAAAGACCAAGCGCCTGCGAGAGCTTAAAGGTGCAAACGGTGTACATACCCATGGGGAATATCATTCCCCAGTATTGAGGATGATATTTTAAGGGAAGTTGCTTAAATACGTGGCGCCAAATGCCAAGTATTACAATGAGCGGTATCCACCAAGTGCCTATTGCCCAATAGAAGAGTGTAAACCCCTTTAGGAAAGGAAGAATAGACATTAGCAAATCAAATTTATGGGCATTTAAAATTAGGGTTGAGCCTGCCAAGGTGGAAATAGCCACAGCCCCCATGTTAATCCAATAGGGAGGTGCAAACTCTTCGGCTTTCATACTAAAAAACGACATGCGGTAAACAATAAGCGTTATCACAATAATGTAGAACATACAGCCGCAGAGAAACATAACAAGCGAGAAAAAAAGTGTTAGTTCAGAAGCAAAAGGGAGGTAATTAGCAAGTTGAGCGCCCAGAATGGAAACCGATTGGGTGGATACGATTATAAGTAACCAAACCCCGCTAATGGCATTGTTTATGGCTGGCTTTTCCTTTTTTACGGTTAACGAGGTAAACACTGAATAAATTAGAATAAACCAAGCCAATGTTCCGATATAAAACAAAATAGTGGCTACCACAAAGTTTTCTGAAATTAGAACAAACTGACTACCTAGCACACAACTACCGGCCACAAAAGTAAGTAACCCAGGGCTTTTCGCATGGTCGTTGGCATCGGCCCTAAAGTTGGGGAAGTAAAATATCACCCTGAGTATGTACATAGAACAAAGGAAAAGGTAAGCCGCAATGTTAAATTGGAAAAGTAGCCTCGAAATGAAATAGTAACTATAGTTATGTGCTGCGATGGATACAATTCCGGTGGCCATAACCAGCGCAAAATAGGCGGTATGCAGATTTTTAAGGTCGTCGAGAAAAGTGCTGAAAAATAGTTTTGTTTTTTGCATCAGGAGTCATATTAAAATATGGAACCAAATCCTTTTAAAAATCTATTTCAAGCTAAAAGTAGGAAATATTTCGAGATATTTTAATCATTCGAGTCAAGGAAAATTAACATAGCGCCATGCGGTTACCTTAATCCACCTTATCAATAGAACTATACATTTTCAAGTTTATTTATCAAAATTCATAAAGGACATGAACATCTTCATATAAAGATTTGTTGTATATTAAAGAATAGATAATGAAACACATAGGGTTCTATGCTAGGAAAAACAACAGAATATGCCATAAGAGCGCTGGTGTATATTTTCACGCAGAACAACGAGGGGAAAAGGCCTGGATTTAGGGAGGTGTCCAAGATGATTGACTCTCCTGAGCAGTTTACGGGTAAAGTTTTACAATACTTAACCCGCGCTCAGATTATATCTTCTATGAGAGGACGGGGCGGCGGCTACTTTTTTGAAGATTTAACCATTCCGCTCACATTGTTTGAGGTGATACAGTCAGTTGAGGGCGATGAGTTTTTCTTAAAATGCGGTTTTGGGCTAAATTACTGTGATGCAGGCGCTCCCTGCCCAATGCACGAGGGTTATTCAAAGGTAAGAGATGATTTCTTTAGATTCGTAAACGAACAAACAATACAATCGCTTGCGCAAAAAATTGACAATAACGAAGCGATACTAACTAGAGTACAAAAAGTGTTAACCAAAAATCAGCTAAAATGGCAATAAAAAAAGTTTGGATTGACGAAGGATGTATATCCTGTGGGCTATGCGAAGATATAAGCCCCGAAGTTTTCAAAATGGAAGACGTAGCTGTCGTCATTGAAGGAGTTGACTACAGCGAGTTTGAAGACGGCATTAAAGAAGCTGCCGACGACTGCCCTGTGGAGGTAATTAAATTTGAGTAAAAAACCTCTAGATGCACGAAAGCAAATTATTGATTTTTTTTAATTCGGAGAAGTAATCCGATGCAACACAACAAGACTACTTTATTTTAAAAACTAACAATTTAAAAAAAACTGACATGGCAACATCAAATGCACAAGCACAATGGAAGGGAAAGATTAATGACGGTAAAGGAACCATGAAATTTACAGGTTTCGAAGGTGCTTACACCTTTGCCTCACGCTTTGAAGGTGCCGGAGGCACCAATCCTGAAGAACTTGTGGGAGCGGCACATGCCGGATGCTACTCAATGTATCTTTCGCTATTGCTAACCGAAGAGGGACTGAACCCTGAAAGCATCGACACAACAGCCAAGGTAACCATTGGTAAAGATGACACAGGCCCACACATCACCGAAATTAAGTTGGATTGCAAGGTAAAATGCAATGGGCTTGATGAAAGCAAACTGAAAAAGTTGGCATCCATTACCAAAGAAAAATGCCCTGTTTCGAGACTGTATGCAGGAGGAACTGCCAAAATATTGGCCAACGCACAACTTGTTAAGTAAAACAAGCGCTTATCCTACGGAAAGTACTGGTGCTAATTTTCAAATAATAGCACCAGCAAACTTCCGGTTGGGGCATGTAATGTAGCCTACCTCCCACTCCCGTTACAATTCTTTGGAATGGAATAAAGAGATTGTCAACTGTTTTATGTAAACTTTAAGAAAACTCAACTGACCAAACAATTTTATTTTTTTGATAGAAGTCTTTTTCAATGGACAATTTCAGCATAAATACACCTCAGCCATTTTTCTCGATTGTAATTGCAACCTACAATCGGGCAAATCTTGTAAAAAGGGCGTTAAAGTCTCTAATCTCACAAACAGAAACCGATTGGGAGGCCATTATTGTAGATGATGGAAGTACGGACAACACCCACGAACAGATTCTCCCTTATATCAAAGATTACGCTAAAATACGATATGTAAGAAAATTTCACAGTGGCGTGGTGCAATCAAAAAACAAGGGAATAAACTTATCGAACGGCAAGTATATTTCTTTTCTAGATTCTGATGATGAGTATAGTCCGAACCACCTTAAGGCCAGAAAACAGATTTTACTAGATAACCCAACAGTAAAGTTTTTGTACGGTGGAGTAGAGATAATAGGGAACCAGTATGTGCCAGATAGGTTTGACTACTCAAAAAAAATACACCTAAGTAAATGCGTAATTGGGGGCACTTTCTTTATCGAAAGGCAAAGCCTAGTTTCGTTAAATGGATTTATTGAAGTACCCATTGGGACAGACGCAGACCTATTTGAGCGAGCTAAAAATGCCGAAATTAAAATGATGGAGACAAATCTACCCAGCTATATCTATAATCGTACATCGAAGGATTCCATAACCAATAGGATGCTTTTAAGTGTGTAGTTTTTGTACAATTTACTCCTTAGAAAGAAAATCGAACTAAGAATTAAAACTAAGTCTGAATAATTAGCACTTGGTGCTGTAATTTTAAAAGAGAGAAATGCCACACATTGAAATAATATCGGCCAGCGTTAGAGAGGAGAGAAACAGCCATAGGGTTGCACTATTCTTCCAAAATTATTTGGAACAAAACGAGCTAGCATCAAGCAATATCCTCGATTTAAAGGAATACAATTTCCCTTTGTTTGAAGAGCGCCTGAACCGTCAAAAATGGCCATTGACAAAAGCCCTTGGCTTTTCGGAAAAGATAAAGGATGCCGATGGAGTTATTATTGTTACCCCTGAATACAACGGAGGTTACCCTGCAAGCTTAAAAAATGTCATCGACCTTTTATACGCCCAATGGCGTCGCAAACCCATTGCAATTGCAACTGTATCCGATGGGGTGTTTGGTGGCACACAGGTGATTACCTCGTTGCAGTTCTCATTATGGAAAATTCGGGCTTGGACGGTCCCCGCCATGTTTCCAGTGCCAAGTGTTCTTGATGAATTTGATGAAGATGGAAATGCCAAAGACTCTGAGGAAACAAATAAAAGGGCAAAGGTTTTTATCAATGAACTACTGTGGTGTATTGAGGCTAACAAAAGGATGAAAAACTAATCTGTAAACTTTAGAGAAAAGCGTAAAGCCATGGCAGAAAGACTGAACTACTCCAAAATTTCTCCAGATGCAATAAAGGGTTTACTCGAAGTTGAAAAGTATGTGGCAAACTCTGGACTGGAACGCACTCTGTATGAACTGATAAAAACCAGAGCTTCGCAGATAAATGGGTGTGCCTACTGTATTGATATGCACACCAAGGACGCCCGCAAAGCGGGAGAAACTGAACAACGCCTGTATGGGTTAAGCGCATGGCGAGAAACCTCTTATTACACCCAACGCGAACGAGCTGCATTGGCTTGGACCGAAGCCTTAACGCTTATTTCAGAGAATGAGGTTCCTGATTCGTTGTATGAGGCTACCCGTAAGCATTTTAACGAGAGTGAGATAATTGCACTCACCATGGCAATTGTTGCCATTAACGGATGGAACAGGCTGGCCATTAGTTTTCGCACGATACCTGGGAGCTATAAACCTTGACGGGAGTCAAAGTCAAAACCAACTGGCATTCAACTTGTTAATCAACAATAACGAATAGGTCACTAAATTACACAAACTTAATCTACATAAAATCTACGGTTATGGGAATCCAAATTATAAAAATAAAAGCAATAACTAAGGCTACTCACGACGTGCTTAGAATTGAAACGGAGAAACCGCCGAACTATCAATTTGAGCCAGGACAAGCAACAGAATTGGCTATCAATAAACCTGAATGGGTGCAAAAGAAAAGGCCTTTCACGTTTACCTCTCTCCCCCAAGAGGAACATCTTGAGTTTACCATTAAAACTTACCCTCAGCATAAAGGCGTAACCAACGAGTTGCTAAAGCTAAAAGCAGGCGATGAGCTAATTATTGACGACCCTTGGGGAACAATAGGCTACAAAGGTGAAGGCGTATTTATTGCTGGCGGTGCAGGAGTCACGCCATTTATTTCAATATTTAGGCATCTCCAATCTACCAATAAAATAGGGGTCAATAAGCTTATTTTTGCCAACAAGGCAAAAGCCGATATCATCAATGAGAGTGAGTTCCAAAAAATGCTGGGTAAAAACTTTATCAATATTTTGTCCGATGAAAATATCGACAAATATGCGCATGGTTTTATTACCGAAGATTTTTTGAAGCAGTCAATAACAGATTTGGATAAGCATTTTTATTTGTGTGGCCCCCCTGTAATGATGGATATTGTTGAGAAACAATTAAGTAATCTGAAGGTGGATAAAAAATTAATAGTGAAAGAGGGATTTTAAACAACTAAAAAATATCATCATGGAAACCAAAGATTTGTTCCCAAAAGCAACCAAAAGCCTTGCCGATAAAAGGGCGGCTTTGGCTCCCGAAACCATGGAAGCCTGGAAGAATTTTAGCAAAGCAGTTTTTACCGAAGGAGCACTACCTGAGAAGACAAAACAGCTGATTGCAGTAGCAGTGGCACACGTAACCCAATGCCCCTATTGCATCAAATCGCACACCAAGCAAGCTATGCGAAAGGGTGCAAGCCAAGAGGAGATAATGGAAGCCATTTGGGTGGCATCCGAAATGCGTGCAGGTGCAGCTTTTGCCCATTCAGTTATTGCTCTGGACGAGATGGATGATTAATAATCATACCAATGAAAGCCATAAAAATAAAGAGAATTTACGACGAGCGGGCGGAGGAGGATGGTTATCGGGTTTTGGTGGATAGGATTTGGCCACGTGGTGTGTCTAAAGAAAAGGCTAACCTCGATGAGTGGAATAAAGAGGTTGCCCCTTCGACCGAATTAAGGAAATGGTTCGACCACAAGGAGGAGCGTTTTGAGGAGTTTGCATTGAGGTATCGCAATGAGCTGAAAGAAAAAGAGGAAGAATTGAATAAATTGCGCATAATTGCTAATAGTGAACCCCTTAGTTTGCTATACGCCGCAAAAAGTCCGATACTAAACAATGCTATTGTACTTAAGGAAGTACTATTGAAAGGTTTATAAAGGGTTCTCCTTAGGAACAAGGAGAAGTAAATGGGGCAGTTATGGACTCGAAACAGAAAGTAATAATTGTGGGTGGCGGTTTTGCAGGAATTCAACTTGCAAGAAGATTGGATAAACACCTATTTGATGTGATGCTAATCGACAAGATTAACCATCATCAGTTTCAACCATTGTTCTATCAGGTGGCCACTTCGCAAATCGAGCCGTCGAGTATCTCCTTCCCATTCCGCCATATTCTCAAGAACAAGAGCAACGTGTTAATCAGGATGGCAGAACTAACCCAGGTTCACCCTGAGCAAAATAGAATAAGCACAACCATAGGCGATTTTAAATACGACTATCTGGTGATAGCCATTGGGTGTAAGACAAATTTTTTTGGGAACCAAAAAATCAGTCGCCACTCATTTACCCTAAAAACCACCTACGATGCCATAAAAATCCGCAACCACATTTTGCAAACATTCGAAAATATTGCTTCAGCAAATGGAATGGATAAGGAGGGTTTGCTTAACCTTGTAATTGTTGGTGGCGGCGCAACTGGGGTTGAAATGGCAGGAGCCTTTGCCGAAATTAAGAACAATATTCTGCCGAAGGATTATCCACGGATTGATTTCTCCAAATTCAACATCACCTTGGTTGAGGGCACAAAGGATACGCTAAATAATATGAGTAGCAAAGCACAAAAGGCCTCAAGAACATATCTACAAAAAATGGGCGTTGAACTCCTAACCGAAACTTTTGTAACCGATTACGATGGTAATACCCTTGTGCTAAGCAACGAGATCGGAAGAGCACACGTCTGAACTCCAGTCACTGACCAATCTC
>CALGIR010000227.1 GCA_937915475.1 uncultured Bacteroidales bacterium | reverse complement strand
GCTGAGGTTTATGAAATCCTTAGTAATCTAGCTATTAATTTTGATTACCATGAGCACCCTCCAGTGCCTACGGTTGAGGAAGCTTCAAAGTATTGGGAAGGGATCGACTCGGCTCATTGCAAAAATCTTTTCTTTCGAAATCACAAGGGGAATAAGCACTACCTCGTTGTTTTTGATCATAGCCAGACGTTGAACATTAAAGACCTAGAACAAAGGCTTAAACAGGGAAAACTTTCCTTCGCATCGCCTAAACGGATGATGAAGTACCTTGGTTTAGAGCCGGGTTCGGTATCGCCTTTCGGTCTAATCCATGATACAGAAAACCATGTCCACCTTTTTATTGATAGGAATCTACAAAAAGCTAAAAGGATTAGTTTTCATCCAAATCTAAATACGGCATCATTAATTGTTCCTTTTCAAGGGTTTATAAAGTACCTAAACCATGTAGGGAACAGTTTTGAATTTATAGACCTGTACTAGATTGAAAGTAAAATCCCCTGCGTTCCACAGGGGATTGGTTTTATGTATGGTTGATTAAAAAACTATCCACACTTAGAGTTCCCACAGTTTTGGCAGATAAGGCAACCCTCTTGGTAGATAAGAGATTCGGAATCGCACTCGGTACATTTTTTACCTATTTTTGCTTTTGTACCATCTGGTATGTAACGGCGTAATGCTCTCTCAACCCCAGCATTCCAAGTGTTAATGGTTTCGTTGTCAAGCCTTAGCGAACTAATCAGGTTAACTACATCAGTAATGGGCATTCCGTTGCGAAGTACACCTGAAATTAGTTTGGCATAATTCCAAAATTCCTTGTTGAACATGTGTGATAGCCCACCCATGGTATTGGTATAGCCATACTTGTCAATATACTGAAAATCGTAGCGACTGCCATTTTCGTCTTTAATCTTAATTATGCTTCCGTTTGTAACTGCTTTTGGAATTGGCAGTACATCATCCTCTGACAAACCTGTGAATATTTCGTAGGGTTTCCCGTTGTATAGGCCAACAAAAGCAATCCAATTTTCATGGTTGTTCTTAAATCGAATTACTTCGCAATCTAAAATATCTGGTCGTTTGGCTGGCGCAGCTTCGGTATCATTCTGATCCTTCTTTTTTGAAGCGATTAGCACACCGTCACGCGATCCATCCCGGTAAACAGTACAACCTTTACAGCCGCTTTCCCACGCGGTTTGGTATACCTTAGCCACCATATCTTCAGAAACATCTTCAGGAAGATTTACGGTAACGCTAATGGAGTGGTCTACCCATTTTTGAATCATCCCCTGCATTTTTACCTTGCTCACCCAGTCAACATCATTGGATGTAGCCTTGTGGTATGGCGATTTTTTAACTAATTTTTGTACCTGCTCCTCGGTATAGAGTTTTACCTCCTCGGGGTTATAGCCACTAACCTCAAGCCATGTTAAAAATTTATGATGGAAAACGTTGAATTCTTCCCACGAGTCGCCAACCTCATCGGTAAATGAAACCACAATATTTTTATCGTTGGGATTTACCTTGCGTCTACGCTTGTAAAATGGCATGAACACGGGTTCAATACCCGATGAGGTTTGGGTCATAAGGCTCGTTGTGCCAGTTGGAGCAATGGTTAGCAATGCAATGTTCCTGCGGCCATACTTCAACATATCTGTGTAAATGGTCTCGTCCTCATTTTTAATTCTGTCGATAAAAGGATGATCCTTTTCGCGCTGGGCATCGAAAATGGGGAATGGTCCACGTTCCTTTGCTAGATATACTGAAGAACGGTATGCCTCAACCGCCAAAGTTTTTTGTACCTCTACTGCAAAGTCAATAGCATTATCGGATCCGTACTGTAGTCCAAGTGCTGCAAGCATATCACCCTCGGCGGTTATACCAATACCTGTTCTGCGTCCTTGTATTGCTTTTTGTCTAATTTTATTCCAAAGGTTACTCTCTACTGCTTTGATCTCATCATCCTCTGGGTCGCGTTCTATTTTATCCTGTATTGCATCAATTTTCTCTAGTTCAAGGTCAATAATATCGTCCATAATCCTTTGAGCATAATGAACATGCTTCTTAAAGAGGTCGAAGTTGAATTTAGCCTTTGGTGTAAAGGGTTTATCAACATACCCATAAAGGTTAAGTGCCAAAAGACGGCAACTGTCGTAGGGGCAAAGCGGAATTTCACCACAAGGATTTGTCGATACGGTTTGGAACCCTAAATCGGCGTACCTGTCAGCTACCGATTCATTTATAACCGTATCCCAGAATAGTACGCCAGGTTCTGCTGATTTCCATGCATTGTGAATTATCCTTTTCCAAATATCGTGAGCATTTACCTCTTGCTGAAATGAAGGATTTGGTGAGTTTACAGGATATTGCTGAATATAAGGTGTTCCATCAACAACAGATCGCATAAACTCATCGTCAATTTTTACAGATACGTTGGCACCGGTTATTTTCCCAGCCTCCATTTTTGCATCAATAAATTTTCCTGCATCGGGATGCTTAACAGAGATTGAGAGCATAAGCGCACCTCTACGCCCATCTTGGGCAACCTCGCGGGTTGAGTTTGAGTAGCGTTCCATAAAAGGAACAACACCGGTTGAAGTTAATGCGCTATTGAGCACGGGACTTCCCTTTGGCCTTATGTGCGAAAGGTCGTGGCCTACTCCTCCGCGGCGCTTCATGAGCTGAACCTGCTCCTCGTCAATTTTCATTATTCCGCCATACGAATCAGCATCGCCCTTTGAGCCAATAACAAAACAGTTTGAAAGGCTAGCTATTTGGAATGGATTGCCAATGCCAGTCATTGGACCACCCTGAGGGACAATATACTTAAACTCCTTAAGAAGATTAAATATATCCTCCTCGCTCATGGGATTTGCATACTTGCTCTCAATGCGGGCAATCTCTTTAGCAAGCCTACGGTGCATATCTTCGGGCGAGCATTCGTAGATATTTCCAAAACTATCTTTAAGTGCATATTTACTAACCCAAACCTTTGCAGCCATTTCATCACCTTTGAAATATTCGGTCGAAGCAATTATTGCCTCATCAAAGGAGTAGACTTTTCTTTTTTCCTTAGTTCCGTTTATAAATGATATTTCCCCCTTGTTCATCTTTTATGAATTGGTTTTCATGATTATTATTTGCTTATAATTCCTATTGAGCTGAAAAAAAGGATTGTGTAATAATTCTCAGCTATGGACAAAGTGAATGCAAGATATAAAATCAAACCCACTTACCTCCAGTTTTGTTAGGGGAAGAAATAAACAATCAACCAAAGTTATTAACATTACAAGTATCACGTTACCAGTAAGATATACGAACCTTTTGAGGGTCAGCTTTTAGCGTTTAACTGGTTGTGTCTCATGGTGTGAAGCAAATAAATGTGTTAAAAGTAAATGTTAGCACATTGTTTTGTGTTCCACTATTGTAGCCAGAGGAAACTGACATTAGATATGGATGAGAGCCATTTGTCAAGCTAAAATAGAATGATGGTAAATAGTTGAGCTAATAATTTTTTGGCAAAAAAACTAATGAAGAAATATTGAAGGTTTGGTTTATTCTCGTTAGGTAGTCCGGCTCTTAAAATTATTTAAAAGTCTTATGTTCTATTTGTATGGAGTTTTTGACTTATGGAGCTAGCCTTTCGGTTATCCATTCGTCGTTTATGAATGAGTACTGAATTCTATCATGGAGTCGATTAGATCGACCTTGCCAAAATTCAATAATACTTGGTTCTAGAATGTATCCACCCCAATTAGGAGGGCGACTAATGGTTTTACCCGAGAATTCCTCCCGAAAATCTGAATTTAAACTTTCGAGGTATTTCCTATTCCTTATTACGTCGCTTTGTGGCGAAGCCCATGCCCCAATTTTGCTCTTGTCTGGTCGAGTTCTGAAGTACTCGTCAGACTCAACTTCTGTCGTTTTTTTTAATATTCCTTCTATGCGAATTTGGCGTTGGAGTTCGGGCCAGAACAGAACTATGGCACCGTAGGGGTTCTGTAGGATTTGTTTCCCTTTGTTGCTTTCATAGTTTGTAAAGAAAATAAACCCTTGACTATTGAAGTCTTTAAGGAGAACTACTCTTGCCGAGGGTTTTCCATCAAAAGTGCTGGTTGCCAAGGTCATTGCAGTCGGTTCATTGCATTCGGCTGCAATGGCTTCATCCATCCAAACGCTAAACTGCTTGATTGGATTTGGGAACACCGCATTTTTACTAAGTTGCTTTAGGTTATAGTCGTTTCGAATCTGTGAGAGATTTGGTTTATTCATTTTTATTAATCGTTAAACTATTACTATAATCAACTTTGGCTGATGCAATGCTAGCGTTAACCTCAAAGCCCAGAATAAGTCCAATGGCATTGAAGAAGATCCATATCATAAGCGCTAGTAAGCCGCCAATTGACCCATATAATTTATTATACTGGCCAAAGTTATTCACAAAAAACGAAAATCCAATGGAGGTTATAAATATCATTATAGTTGCTATAATAGAACCTGCAGATATGAATTTAAATTTTGTTCGCTTTGCTGGTGCAAAGTAGTATAAAAACGATATGGACAGAAAGAAAATTCCAATAACGGTTAACCACTGTATTATAACAAAAATGTAATAAGTAAAGTTCGACTGTAAAGTACCTCTTTCTACTAAAAAATTGAGCCCAAACTTCCCAAAGAGAAGAAGTAAAATGGCTATCATTATGAGGAATGGAATTATTAGGGTAAGGAGAAAGGCCACAAGGTGTTGGTTTATAAAGCCTCGTTTATGAATGGTATGTGAGGTAGCGTTAAATGACACAATTAGTGAATTCATCCCATTATGAGCAAAGAAGAGGGCAGCAATAAACCCAAACGAGAGCAACCCTAAACTACGCTGGGTAATTACCCCAATAAGGGTTGACTCTACCAAGCCATATGCTGTGGCAGGCATGATTCCTTCTAGTAGCTCAAGTAGTTGTGCTTGGAAGTTTTCAACAGGAATATAAGGGATAAGGGTGAATACAAATATTATTGTGGGAAAGAGTGCTACAAAAAAGTCAAATGCAACGGCTGATGCTCTTGTGCTAATACTCCCTTTAAGGAGCCCTTTTATAAAGAAGCGAACTACATTGTATACTGGAACTCCTTCAAAGCCTATGAACGATACTTGCTTTGCTTTGCGGATTAGCCTCCAAGCAACGTACTTTAACTTCCGAGTAAATCGTTTAACTCTTCCTCTGTGTCCTGTGTGCTTTTTTTGTTTGTTTTTAATTTGCTCGATCATACCTTTTTAAGGTTCATGTCAAGGCTTTTAATTTGATGCGTTAGAGCCCCAACCGATATAAAATCAACACCCGTTTCGGCATATGCTCTTATGGTTTTCAGTGTAATGCCTCCCGATGATTCAGTTTCGAACCTACCATTGATCAACTCAACGGCTTCAGCCGTTTTTGCTGGAGTAAAGTTATCAAGCATAATCCTTTTAACTCCGCCAATGGCAATTACCTGTTTTATCTCTTCAAGGTTTCTAGTTTCCACCTCAATGTCTAGTTGTTTACCTGTGCGCTTCAGGTAGCCATTGGCCTTATCGATGGCCTGAGCAATTCCCCCTGCAAAATCAACATGGTTATCCTTAAGCATAATCATGTCGTAAAGCCCCATTCGGTGGTTCTCACCGCCTCCAATTTTTACTGCCATCTTATCTAGTATTCGCATCCCAGGAGTCGTTTTGCGGGTGTCCAGTATTTTTGCCTTAGTTCCTTTAATCAAATCAACGTACTGGCTTGTTTGGGTTGCAATGCCGCTCATTCGCTGCATTATATTAAGCACAATCCGTTCGCCCTGCAACAATGAGTGAACTTTACCTTTTGCAGAGAATGCAATATCGCCAAAGTTAACCTCTGCGCCATCGGCAATAAAGCGGTTGAAATGGATATTGGCATCAAATTTTGTGTACACCTTTTCTGCAATTTCTATCCCTGCAATAACGCCCTGTTGCTTTACCATAAGCTGAACCTCTCCCTGGGCTGTGTCGGGTATACACGAAAGCGAAGAGTGATCCCCATCGCCAATGTCTTCAAGTATAGCTATTTCGAGGAGTTTTTCTATTAGCATATTGTAGTATCTTGGTTTAAAATTTGTAATCTGAAGGATAGGTTTACTCGCTTAACTCTATTCTTAGCTGATGTATTAGCATTTTTTCATTTTCTTCCTTCATAAATATCGACACCCTAAAGTTGCCCGAAGAGGTTAGCAGTATACCAATTGCAAAACTGGTGTTCCCTTTCGTACCCTGGTGGTTTACCTTAAACGAGGTTGGTTTGTATCTGTTAAAAAAATCCTTTAATAATAGTTCCGCCTGTGCTTTGCTAAACATATTTTCATCCTCAAGGAGCTCCATCTCAATGGTAGGGTTGAAGTGCTTAGTGATCTGCGATGAGTTTCCCTCCTTAAACGCTATAGATACTGAATTTATTATTCCATTGGCTTTTTGCGGAAGAGAGCCTGAAGTTAAAATGGTGGTAAGAATTACTAAGACTATTGCGATGTATTTTGTTCTCATATATTAATATATTTGTTGTTCATGCATATTGATTCAACTTAAACCTGTTTTTGAGAAAGAAATTTAAACCCACTGGAAGCGAATGAACTATTGCTTGGTTTTCGGTTAAGTTTAACGCTCAAAACTAAGTTAATAAGCCCAACATGTATATCAAAATGTATGCCCATAATGGCTGTGTAAAGAACAAAGTTTTTGTTCTTTGATTTTACGCCAAAAATTAAGATTAAAGTAAAAGTACTTAAGATATATTGAAAAATCAAACCAGTTTTGTATACTTTGCAGTCTATAAGCATTATGAGAGCTTGGTTAAGATGCTTACTATATATCCTATTTTTTTAATACAAAAACATTTTAGCTTTGAAGATAAAAGTAATTGTTGTGGGTAAAACTCTTAAGGGTTTTATAGGGCAAGGGGTTGATGAGTATCTGAAGCGCCTAAAACGCTATTTACGGGTAGAGATGCTAGTGATTCCTGATGTTAGGTCGGGTAAAAATTTTCCTATTGAGCAGCTAATGAGAAAAGAGGAGGAGTTAATCTTGTCGAGCATTGCCAATGGTTCTGAGGTGTTTTTGCTGGATGAGCAGGGGAGAGAGTACACCTCCGTGGAATTAGCCTCCTTTGTTGAGGAGAAGATGGTTTCAGGAACCAAGGAATTGACTCTTATTATAGGAGGCGCATATGGTGTTACTCAGGCAGTAAAATTGAGGGTAAGTGGGGTTATCGCATTGTCTAAACTAACATTTTCTCATCAAATGATTAGGGTTATTCTGTTCGAACAGCTCTATAGGGCAATGACCATAATTAGGGGTGAGCCTTACCATCATATTTAGAGGTACTGTTGGTAAAGTTGTGGTTTGGTTCATTTTTTGTTGTAAATTAGTTTCGTTTTTAAGCAAAACAATAAAGAAATTGCGGTGAAATCAAAGGGTGTTCTTATTGTCTCTTTACTATCGTTACTCGTGGCTGTTGCCTCGTTCTCAATCATTCCCTTTTCGTCGCAGATACTAGCCAAATGGCTTGCAAGTCCACCGCAAATCGATAGAGCCATTAATATTCTTAAACAAAGAACCGATACGGGTATTGAAATTACAAAAGAGCTAGTTAATACCTCTATTGACAATGGGTTTGTGAAACCCTTTGAAATGCTTTCCGAGTCAACTGCTAAGAGGTTGGATGATGATGGTATTGCCATTTTTATTTTCAATAACGATTCGCTTACCTTTTGGTCGGAAAGTCTTGATATAGATAATGTACCAGAGTATTCTGATAGGTTGGTAAAAGTGCAAAACGTTTGGTGCACATCCTATTGGATTGCACACGATAGTATTAAGGCACTTACGCTGGTCAAGGTGAAATATAGTTATCCCTATCAGAATAAATTTTTAGAGAATAGTTTTCATTCGTCGCTAAGTTTTTTGAATGACTACGAGGTTACTCCAGATTATTATCCTGGGTCGTTTCCAGTTTCACTATACAGTTCAGTCCCCGTTATATACCTAACCTATATCCCAAAGGATTTTGCCAAGCAACACGAGGATTTCAAGGCCCTGCTTTCATGGATTGGGTTTGTTTGTCTACTATTGGCAATATTTATCTTTTTTATGCACCCAATGATTAGGCGCAACGCATTATCTATGCTGTTGCCTCTTACTATTGTGCTTTTTGGTTTAAGGTTAGTAACGCTTTATTGGGATATCATGCCCAAAGGTCAATGGCTATTGTTTAAACCCGAGGTGTTTGCCTATAGTTGGCTAGCCCCCTCTGTTGGTGATTTGCTGCTTAATACCATAATCCTATTCGCTATTATTGCTTATGCTTTTAGACCGATAATTTCTTTAGCTAAAAACAGTAACCGAAGAGTTAGGATTATAGGTGTATTACTAAGCATCGTATCGCTATGGTTGTTTTTAGTTTCTGAAAGCTTAATCGCAATTTTAGTGCAAAACTCAACCATTACGCTTGAGGCCTTCAGAATTTTCAACCTTTCTGTTTTTTCGCTGCTAGAGTACCTAATTATTTCGCTTTGGTTTGCCTCTGCTTCTCTTTTACTAATTGCAGCGCGCTATTTATTGAATTCACTGTCTAAAAAGAAGTTGCTGGGGCTCTGGGGCTTAATAATAGTAGTGCTAGGTATAGGGAGTTTTATTACAGGAAATACATGGGGTTTTCATACTCTAATCCTGCTTTTTGCCCTTTGTGTGCTGTTTTTATACTATCAACCGCATACAAAATTCATCCACTCTAGCATTTTTTTGATATTTATCTCAATAATATCAGTATTCTCGGTTTGGAACGTGTCGGTTAATGCATCGCAAAAGGATAATGAAATTAGGAAACTCTTGGCAATAAACCTAGCAAATGAGCGCGATCCCATTGCTGAGGTTAACTTTCCACAGGTAGCCAGAAAAATGCATGCCGACGGTACTATTAGAGAATTTTTGGATACAATAGAGGATGACGAGGATGGCCTTTACGAATACATTCAGGAAAATTATCTGTCGGGTTATTTGAACAAGTATGATTTTCAGATAACCGTTTGTCTGTCTGCCTCACAATTACATATTGAAAATTCTGGGGATGTTGTTTCTTGCTTTGGGTTTTTTGAGAATATGCTAAACGAATATGGGTTAAGGATCCCTGGTTCAAGTTTTTATCATCTAAATAATCAGAATGGGAGGATAAGTTATCTTGGTATGGTTGAGTATGTTCTCCAAGATGGAACCGAAGTATGTATTTATATTGAACTGGACTCAAAGCTCAGCAAAGAACTGCTTGGTTATCCAGAATTATTAATTGATAGGGCTATCAGTGTAAAAAGGCAAGTATCGGAGTACTCTTCAGCCAAATATTTCGACAATGAGCTGATTGCCTTCACGGGTAGTTATAATTTTCCGTTGCGCAACATTCACCATCCCGACTCAACATCTCGCTACACCTTTATAAATGCAAATGGGTATAGCCATATGCTGTATAAGGATGACGGTAGAACTACTATAATTCTTTCAAAACCAAAAGTAAGTACCTTTAATGTTACCGCATCGTTTGCATGGGTTTTTCTTTTCTTTTACTTTACGATAATTGTTTGGCTTACTCTGGGTGGATTGGTTAATCTAGCACAAAACTTAATGCCTAGTTTTAAGAATAGGATAAAGTTTACAATGGTTCTGGTTCTATTTTTATCCTTAATTCTAGTGGGCACAGTTACCATTGCCTTTAGCGTTAAAAGTTTTGAGCAGAAGAACCTCGATAATCTAAACGAAAAACTAGTTTCGGTTATGGTTGATGTTGAAAACAATCTGTTGCCTCACGATATTCTGTACCCAGAGTACAACCACTACTTAACAACATATCTTATTGAATTATCGAATGTTTTCCATTCCGATATTAATCTATACGATACAAATGGAACTCTTTTGGTCACATCACGACCTGAAGTTTTCGAACGAAAACTTTTTGGTAGGCAGATGAATCCGCTTGCGTGGTTTGATTTGGAGAATAATCACGCAGCAAAGCTAATCCATTCGGAGAGCATTGGTAATATGGATTATCTTTCTGCATACGCTCCCTTGGTTGACCAGTCGAACCAAAAGGTTGGATATCTAAACTTACCTTACTTCACCCGACAGGGAGAGTTTATGAAAGAAGTTTTGTTGGTTATTGTGGCTCTGGTTAATATTTATGCTTTTCTGATACTTTTGACTATACTCATAGCCGTATTTATTAGTAACAAAATTGCAAAACCACTTGAACTCATCCGTCAGCGAATTAGCACCATTGACATAACTAGGCACATAGAAACTATTGATTACCAAGGCAAAGACGAAGTTGGTCAACTTGTGAGCGAGTATAATAGGATGGTGATTGAACTTGCCGAAAGCGCAAAAAAACTTGCCCAAAGTCAGCGGCAAAGCGCATGGCGTGAAATGGCAAAGCAGATTGCCCATGAAATTAAGAACCCTTTAACTCCAATAAAGTTAAACTTACAGCTTTTGATAAAGGCAAAAAAAGAAGGGCACTCTGATTGGAGTAGCCTTTTCGATCGATTTGCATCATCGCTTAACGAACAGATAAGTACGCTTTCCAATATCGCAACAGAGTTCTCAAATTTTGCCCAAATGCCTGTTGGCCAGTTTGGTGTTGTTGATCTTGTTGAGGTTATTAATGATGTGGTTACTCTTTTCTCTGCATACCCTAATGTTAGGGTGGAAACTGAGGATAACTTTAATGGACAGGCACTTGTTTATGCTGATAAGGATCAACTACAGAGGGTGTTTGTTAATCTTTTAAAGAATGCTATCCAGGCCATTGGTAAGGAGGATAATGGCCTAATTGCCATATCGATAAATCATCGGGATGACTGGATTGAAGTAACGGTAACCGACAACGGAATGGGTATTCCCTTTGAACTTGAGGAGAAGTTGTTTAGTCCAAACTTTACCACAAAATCTGGAGGCATGGGTCTTGGTCTTGCCATTAGCAAAAATATAATTGAGGTTATTGGAGGCAAGATTTGGTTTGAAACCAAGCATAAAAAGGGAACAAGATTCTTTGTAAATATGCCTTTAGCCAGAAATTAGTGAAAACCTTTTGAAAGACTCTTCAAATAAAAAATATTAATTTCCTTTTTCAGCTTCTGCTAGATTTTTCTCTGCAGCTTTCAGCATTTTTTCATAGTCCTTTTTACGGGCTTTCGCCTTTTTTTGATTGGCTTTACCCTTTGCTGCCAATTTATTTCCAGAGTCGTACTCCTTAACTAGTATTCTATACCGAGAATCCCACCCCCTCATTGCTGATTTATTTTCGCTTTCAACTTCTCTGAGATCAATTTTTGCTTGTTTAACTTCCTCTTTGTCCTTCGAGCGAAATTGTTTTTCAATAGGTTTTTTGGCGTTAAAGAAATCTCTTTCAATATCCCTCCTCTCTTGAGCAAGTACTTTAAGATCTGCTTCAGCTTGCTTTGCTATTCTTTCTCCCTCTTCAATTAGGCTGTCAGCAGAGAAGATTAAAGCATCTGCATCATTAACCTTCTTTTGAGCATTTCTAACTTTCTCAACTAAACGATCCATCTTAAGGTCAGTTTCTTGAGCTTGGCTAGTAGTAAAACTTAAAAAGGTAATTACTGCTATTAAAAGAGTAGAAAATTTCATAAGCTATTTTTTGTGGGTTACCAATAAGACAAAAGTAAAATTTAATTTACAAGAGTTGCCTTAAAGTAAGATTTTTTTTGCTAACAACAAAAAAGAGGGGACTAATCCCCTCTTGGTGAATGCGTATGATTATCGTCTTACAAATACAAAATCACCACCTTCATCTCCAGTTCCTTTAATATC
>CALGIR010000226.1 GCA_937915475.1 uncultured Bacteroidales bacterium | reverse complement strand
GGCCAGGAGCGGAGTTTTATGGTCTGTAATGTGGGCATTACCCGTTATCAAATCTGCCAATTCCGCTTGTTGATGAGATAGCACGCTAATTAGCTTCGCCATATCGAGCACACTGCCCCCGCCAATGGCAATTATTAGGTCGAAATCGCCCTTTCTGAAAACTTCAATACCTTTCTGTAAATCTTCAATTTTTGGGTTAACGCTAAAGTTAGAGAAGGATGTAATTTCTGCTGTACCCAGCAAGTCCTCAATAAAGAGTCTTGCACCCGATGCTTCAAACGATTTGTTTCCCCTTACCAAAAAAACCCTGTTAGGGTTAAATCCCTTAACATACGATGCTAATTCGGCCTGTTGATTTTCTCTGAATATACGTTGCCCCATTAGTGTTCAAGATTTTGCATAAAAGCCCTCTTATTGTCGATGGGCTTAACCGTTGGCCTCCCTAGGTCATCGCGCGAACCCACCCTTACCTTAACCTCAATCAGCATTGGGCAGGCTTCTGGTGAAACATCTTTTAAAACCTTTTCCAATTCATTTGCTGTTGTAACCGTAGTGGCCTTTTTGTATCCGCTTGCCAGCGCAAGCGCAGGAATATCCATATTAAATGCCACGGTTGGTTGGCCACCCACAGACTCGTGGGCACCATTGTTAATTAAGATATGAACGAAGTTAGGTGGCCCCATGTTTCCCGTTATGGCCAACGAGCCCATGTGCATAAGTAATGCCCCATCGCCATCAAGGCAAATTACCTTTCGCTGCGGCTTGTTTAGCGCAATTGCTAAAGCAATTTGACTTGAATGCCCCATGGAGCCAACAGTTAAAAAATCGAAATGATGCGGTTGCTCTAAATTGGCACGACATTCAAAAAGCTCGCGAGAGGTTTTTCCGGTTGTCGATACAATGATCTCATCTCCTGCTAGCTGATTGAGCATCTGCTTAATCACATCCTCACGGCAAAATTCGTAGTCAGCTAAAATTTTCTCCTTTATGGTATACTTGCCGAAGGTTCCTTTTTTAACCACAATTGCGTATGATGTTCCGGTATTCCGTATTTCGGATATTGCCTCATGTACCTGCTGATAAGCATCATCTTCGTTATCACTAAGTATTTGATAAGGAATTTTCATGGTCTCAAGCAAGCTGAGAGTAATCTCACCCTGAGTAATATGCTGGGGCTCGTCCTTAACACCCGGTTCGCCTCGCCAACCAATTAAAAGGAGTATTGGTATTTTATAAACCTGCTTATCGGCAAGGGAGATTAAAGGGTTAACAGCATTGCCAATGCCCGAGTTTTGCATATAAACCAATGGGGTTTTTTTTGTGGCTATATGATACCCCGCAGCAAGAGCAACCGCATTGCCCTCGTTGGCTGCAATTATATGGCTGTTCTTTGGCGTATTATCGGTAATGTATGCACAAATATCCTTTAGCAAGGAGTCTGGAACTCCGCTAAAAAAATCCACCTGATTCTCTGCCAACCAATTGTAAAATACTTTAGGACTAATCATTACTTTGTACCTGGTATTAAGCTTAGTATTTCTTTTATCGACATGCACCTATCGTTAACCTCCAACGATCGCTCATGCTTAAGTATTGTCTCAGCAACATCAACCATTGCCGGATAGGCGCTACGAAGCAGATGGTTTGCGTATATAACGATGTTAACCCCGGCCTCCATTAGCTGCTTCTCGTATAAATGGTTGTAGCTAGACGGAACGGCTACCAACGGCATCCTTTTCTCAAACTTATTGTAACGCTCACAGAACTCAAGAATTTCTTTGCCGTCTTTCTCTTTACTATGTATCATAATGCCATCGGCACCGGCCTCGATATACGCAGCAGCGCGCGTAATGGCATCGTCAACCCCTTGCTTAAGAATCAGGCTCTCAATCCTTGCTATAATCATAAAATCCTTGGTAACCTGTGCCTTTTTACCAGCTGTAATCTTGCAGCAAAAATCCTCAATGGCCGATTGTGTTTGGGATACCTCCGTTCCAAAAAGCGAGTTCTTTTTCAGCCCGGTTTTATCCTCAATAATAATTGCCGATACGCCTAATCGCTCTAACGTTTTTACGGTAAAAACAAAATGCTCCGGTATTCCACCGGTATCGCCGTCGTATATAATTGGCTTGGTGGTTACCTCCAGTATATCGTTTAGGCTATGCAGACGCGATGTAACATCAACCGCCTCAATATCGGGCTTTCCCTTGGCAGTAGAGTCGGTTAAGCTGCTTAGCCACATGGCATCAAACTCCTTGTTCCTGCCATCCTGCTCAACGCTAGCATGCTCAACTATTAATCCGGTAAGTCCGTTATGCGCCTCTAAAACCCTTACGATTGGCTTTGACTCAATTAGCCTTCGGAAACGCTCCATCCTGATATTGGGCGTAGTACCAACCTCTTTTAAACTCTGATTAAGCTGGGTAGAGGATATTCCTTTTGTATAGGGAACTTCGTGAAGCACTCCCCCCCATTCCTTTAGAGCATCGATTACCCGTTGACGGGTTTGACTTTGCACACCCTTCTTCCAATCATCACCATGCACCACGTAGTCGGGCTTAAGTTCGCGCAGATTTGGCACATAATCGAGTTCATTTTGCGGAACAACCTTCTCTACACCCTTAATGCTTTCCACTATTATTTTTCGCTGCTCGTAATTAAGTGCAGGGAGTCTTTTATAGCTAGCAATAGCCTTATCTGTCAGAAGTCCAATTGTTACTTGCCCTAGGTTACTGGCTTCCTTAATAATATTTAGATGACCAGGGTGAATCATGTCGGCGCTCATGCCAACGTATACCTTTTTCAACATTCTAGGTTATTATATTAATATAAAAAACAAACAATACGAAAACAACAGAAAACAACAAAGTTAACTATTTCTGACGGCTCACCAACTTGTTTTTATTACCAAAACTCAATAATCTAAATCATTTAGTACCCGATAAAAACATTTAACAGCATATAGCAAGTTTCCGCTTAAGCCAGTTTGGGTACTTTTTAGTTAACTTACAGAAAAGTTGCCATGGATAAAAGTAAGGTATTGGTTAGCGGGGTTTTACATCCCACTAAAAAATCCTGTTATATCATATTCACATTTTATGTAGGATATTGGCAAAACCGATATAAGAATAATCAGAAAACTATTACCTTCGATACTGAGATACTCGTTTTAATTAAAGGAAACATCCTTTAATGCCACTGAAATTTAGATTAAAATAATAAGAACGACTATCCATTTACAAACGAAGCATATAGGCATAAAAAGCAATTCAATAAATACTTCCACCAAAAATGCTTACTTTTAATAACTGATTAAATCATAATTTTGTGTAAAATTGCATAGAAAATAAGCGTAGGATAAAATGAAACGGAATATATTAAATACGGTAATACTGCTTTTACTTCTATTATCCGGGGGAAGATTATTTTCTCAGACAAACCAAAACGGTATACCCCTAATTAAAAACTATTCGCACAGAACATATAACGCTTCCGAAACAAACTATTCTGTAACACGAGACCACAGAGGAGTAATGTATTTTGGAAACGAAGAATCTATCCTTGAGTACGATGGAAAGAGCTGGACAAAAATATCAGTTCCAAAGCAAACCTATATGCTATCACTAGCCACGGCTCAAAATGGTACAGTTTACGCTGGGGGTGTAAACGACTTCGGCCATTTGGTTTCGAACACACAAGGACAACTTATATACAAATCACTAACCCATTTAATAAAAGAGAAGCACGCTGAGGTATCAAGGGTTTGGAAAATCTATACTGACAAAGAATGGGTTTATTTTTGCACTACCTACAATATTTTTAAATACAACACACTTACCGAAACAATTGAGAACATTAATCTACCCGAACTTAGTTTTTGGAGTTTATTTGCTGACCAAACCTTATACACTAGCAACTTCAATAAAGGGCTACTAAAACTCTCTAACGACACCATTGTACCTGCTAAAGGAGGCGACTTCTATGCCAACGACGACATTTTCTCAATTTTAGAATGGAATACTGATACGCTACTTATTGCATCAGCCGAAAAAGGGTTAACCTTATTCTCCCCTAGCAAAGGAACCACTAGGAAAATAAATTTAAGCAAAACAGCACAACAAACTAGCAATACTCTTATAGAAAACAGTGTATATGCAGGTGTAAAAATTGATAGTAACCGTTTTGCATACGGCACACAGGCAAACGGCCTATTCGTAATTAACAAAAAAGGCGAAATTGAAACCCATATCAACTCCGAGTTGGGTCTTCTTAGTGAAACGATTAGCAATCTATACTATTCACAGCAAAGTCCTAGCGTACTTTGGCTAACCCTTGATAATGGTATTGCCTCGGTTAATCTTTCTTCTCCCGTAAAACGGTTTGGCACACAGGCCGGCCTCAACGGCAATATTTACGATATAATCAAACATAAGAATACGCTTTACGTTTCAACCTCCCTTGGTGTTTTTAAACAGAAAGAATACTCTGAAAAAGACAGACTATTTAGCCCTATTGAAGGCATCAGTGGTGAACGCGTTTACTCTCTACAAAATGTTAAAACCAGCAACCAAGAAAAACTTTTAGCCGCTGGTGACCGCGATATTTACGAAATAAAAAATGGTAAAGCTCACCCACTAGAACTAAACAAGGATCTTGAGATGAGCCAAATAGTACCTTCACAAATTAATCAAAACCAGTTTTACGTTGCCACTTCGCGAGGGGTCTGGCTGCTAACGCATAAAAACAGCAAATTTACTTTAAGTAAAAAACCTGTAGTGCTGGCCGATACAACCGTTCTCAAGATTACTGTAGATAAACATGGAAACCTTTGGTGTAAAACACTAACAGAGTTAAAAGTTCGCGACAAATCTGGAAATCCGAAAATAGTACAAGATTCAATAAAAAACTTGAAGGGAAATTTTTTTGTACTAAACAGTGAATTATTTTTAACCGCCAGTAATGGAGTTCTTTCCTATACTTCAAACGAAAACTCTTTTAAACCCTACCAAGAGTTTAACAAGTACATATCAACAGACGATAAAATTCTAAAAGAGATTTTTCCCCTTAACAACACATCAACTGTTGCCTACTTTGAAACTGAGGCAACAAAATGTGTTACAATACTCAAATACACCAATAATCATTGGACTATTGATAGCAGCACACTAAATATAATACCCCCAATGACCATTCAAAAAGCAATACAATACGATAACTTTATTTACATTGGCGGACAAGAGGGGCTGTTTATTTACGACAAAAGCGTTTATAAAGATTTCAAAATAAAACCCAACACCATAATCCGTTCCATAACTATTGGAGTAGATTCATTGGTTTACAAAGGTGCCGAAGGTTTCTTTAAAACAACAGAACAAAACAATAGTAAGGTTTCACAACTTCACTCCCCAATAAAATACAAGCATAACAACATTAAATTCTCATTCACAGCACCCTTTTTCGAAGAAGAAGAAGATATAACATACTCATCCTTCCTTGAAGGGTTCAATGAAACATGGTCAATATGGCTACCTGACAATACTAGCAATTACACTAACCTAGACGAGGGGACATACCGTTTTCATATAAAGTCTAGGAATATTTACGGTACAGAAAGCGATGAAACAATTTTTGAATTCAGAATTCTACCTCCATGGTATAAAACCTGGTGGGCCTACTTAGGTTACGTTATTATTGGTTTTATCGTACTATTGCTTTCTATTAAATGGTACACGCGTAAACTGCAAGCAGACAAACAACGACTGGAGATTATTGTAGAGGAACGTACTGCAGAAATTGTTGAACAGAATAAAAAAATTGAAACACAAAACATTTCAATTACTGACTCAATACGCTACGCTAAACGAATACAAACAGCTGTGCTACCCGACAAGCAAACCTGTAAACTATTCGACTACTTTATCTATTTCCTTCCAAAGGATATTGTTAGCGGCGACTTTTACTGGATTCACCATTTTGAAAAAGAAAAGCAGTTAATATTTATTGCTGCCGACTGCACTGGGCATGGTGTTCCAGGTGCCTTTATGAGCATGTTGGGGACCTCTTTCCTTAATGAAATTGTGGGGAAAGCCGACGTAAACCACTCCGACTCGATACTAAACCTTCTACGCAAATATGTCATAAACACGCTTAGCCAGGGGCTAAAAGAGGGCGACCGCGACGAACGAAAAGATGGTATGGACATGGCACTTGCATCAATTGACCTTGAAACCATGATCCTCGAGTTTTCTGGCGCAAATAACCCTCTGTTACTAATTCGTAACGGTAAACTTACTGAATACAAACCCGACAAGATGCCTATAGGTGCTTACATAAAACAAAACATTCCATTTCAACGAACCGAGATACAACTAGAACCTGGCGACCAGTTCTACTTGTTTTCCGACGGTTATGTCGACCAGTTTGGTGGGGACAGTGGTAGAAAATACATGAAAAAAAGGTTCAAGGAGTATCTCCTTTCCATATCCAACCAGCCCATGGATGTTCAAAAAAGTCTTTTAAAAGAAGAGATGGGTACATGGATGAAGGAACATGAACAAATTGATGACCAATTAGTTATTGGTGTAAGAGCAAGTTTTTAATATCATAATCATAGCCAATATTTTATATTTCTCACTACTTTTTTATATGTTTTTTTACTCATGCGTGTAACATAAACCCTTTATCCCTAAACATTGTCCTTTGACTCTTTCCTCATCAACCTACCTTCGCCATACGGGAACGGAATATCCTTGGAGTATTAATTCTCTTATGTATCAATCTACATAGTTTTAAGTTTTTTTTTGCAATCATTGTTGTCCGATTAAAAAAATTACATTAATGCAGAAACCTTGCTTTTACT
>CALGIR010000225.1 GCA_937915475.1 uncultured Bacteroidales bacterium | reverse complement strand
AAGTGGATGTTCGAGAAATGTATAACATGCCCGATGCACAGGTAATGCACATTACCCTGCAACCAGGCGAAGCCTTAAAACCACATAAAACGCCTGTTGATGTTTTCTTTTACATTCTGGAGGGAAACCCAACCATTCACATAGGCGATAAATCCAAGGCATATCCAAAGGATACAATGATTGAGAGCCCTAAGGATATTGTCCATTACCTTAGTAATAATGGCAATACTGCTGCTAGGATTCTAGTGGCAAAAACGCCAAATCCGCAAAGTAAAAGAGCGCTTTAGTCAATTTAAATTGCTCGTCGTAAAATGGGTCGTTTTTACAAAATTATCAAAAAATACCATAAATGGCTTGGTGCTATCCTAGCCATTTTTTTTATTTTCTTTGCCCTTTCGGGCATCATAATGAACCACAGAGGGTTCTTTTCCCGTTTTGATGTAAACCGAAAATGGCTACCAAAAGAGTACCGTTACAGCAACTGGAATAACGCTGCAATTAGGGGAATTAATGAAATTGGTGACGACTCTCTTTTAGCCTATGGAAACATTGGCATTTGGTTAACCAATAACGACTTATCGAAGTTCATCGATTTCAACAATGGTTTCCCAAAGGGAATTGATAACCGAAAGGTTTCCGATTTACACAAAACACAATCGGGCGACCTATTTGCGGCTACCCTATTTGGTTTATATCGATTGTCAGACCAAAACAATGCGTGGCAAAAAGTACAACTCCCCATAGATGAGGAGAGAATTGTTGCTCTTGAGGAACTGGGTGATAGTTTGTTCGTTGTAAGTCGTTCACATATACTATTGGGATACGGAAAGAAAAACTATAAAGAGTTCTCAATTATACCCCTTAATGGGCCAGATGGTGCTGAGAACAGAGTTAGCCTATTTCGCACAATTTGGACCATTCACAGCGGTGAAATTTGGGGAAATGCAGGAAGGATTATTGTTGATATTGGGGGTATTGCAATGATTCTGCTTTCGCTTACTGGACTATTCTATTTTTTTGCTCCAAATGTTTTACGCAGAATAAAATCAAAAGTAAACCTTAAAAGTAAAATCAAACGGGCTAATAGATGGTCGTTTAAATGGCACCTAAACGTTGGTATTGTGGCCTCTGTTTTATTACTTGTTGTTACTGTAACAGGTGTGTTTCTTCGCCCTCCGCTACTTATTCCAATTGCAAGCAAAACGGTTAAACCAATTAAGGGTTCGCGCCTCGATAGCAAAAACTTCTGGAACGATAAGCTGCGCGACCTTGTTTACGATTCTAATCGTAAAGTCTTTCTTTTGGCCACATCGGATGGCATATATTTCACCCCTTTCGATTTTTCGGAGCCTCCATTCAAAGCGCCCCTCCAACCTCCAATTAGCGTTATGGGCATAAACCTTTTTTGGCCTGAGGATGATGGAAACTTTGCAGTAGCCTCGTTCAGCGGTTTGTATAAGTGGAATCCATACGAAAATAGTTTATGGGACTATCTTACAGGTAAAGAAACGGAGCCCGTTTCGACTCTTAGCTCACCATTCGGAAACCTAGCCATAACGGGGGGAGCAATATTGCCCAACGGGCAAAAAATATTCTTCGACTACAATTCTGGAGCATTCTCAACCAATAGCCAATTTACAATACCCACAATGCCCGATGAGATTATTAAAGAGAGTGGCATGTCACTATGGAATTTAGCACTCGAGGTACATACATGGAGAATTTTGGGGTTTATTATCAGCGATTTTTATATCCTTGTTGTACCGCTTGCTGGAATATTGGGAGTCATTATTATTATTACGGGCTCGTTGATGTGGCTAATTAGATACAGGTTGAGAAAAAGAAGAATACATCAAAAGTAACTCTATATCAGAACCACTTATCTAATGCGAGAGGCTATAACGCGTAAATGTTTCCATAACATTCTGTGCATAGGTTTTTGAAACTGGAATCTCAATTTTTGTCGGACTATCAAGCTCGAGAATAAGCTCCTCTTTATCCTTTCGCAAAATCTTTACATTCTCAAAATTCACCATAAAGGATCTATGGCATCGGATTACCTCTGTATTTTTCAACAACGATTCCAAGCGCTTTATGCTATTCCGCAGCGTAAAACGAGCAGTCTTTCCTTTATCAATATAGAAAATATTAACATAGTTATCAGCAGACTCAATGTAAAGCAGATGCTCCGCTTTAACCGAAAACCTTAGCACTCCCTTTTCGTCATACAAGGGAATCATTTTTTTTGAAGAGTCGAACCCAATGACCGAACCAGCCAACTTTTGCAATTCATTCTTTTTATCTTGCCACGAAAAGTAGAGCCAAAGCACCGAGTATGGAATAAACAATACCAGTGCTGTGTTCTTTGCCGAAATTTTCAGTAAATCGAGGATAAATCTGGAATCGTGTATAAACAGTTTTTCGAATAGCGTGTAAAAAATGGCCATTGCAAAGGCTTCGGCAAATGCCCAAAGTATATATTGCCAAACCAGTAAATCTTTACGCATAGAAACGTAATACATTATCACCCTGCTAATTACCACAACCAGCACACCAGTGAGTATAATTAGAGTTGATAAACCCAAGAACTCCCACTCGGTTAATTCATAAAGGGTCTCAAGTCCAAAGGGAGCGTAAATGTTAATAAAAACAACTGCAAAAAGAGCCGTTAGGATTATGAGCCTAATAATATTCTTTTTGTCGGTCAAATATTTTGGAAGCGGGCTATTGAACATTTTTGAAACTTATATTCTCAAAGATAGTAAATCGAAACCTTATGAGTGTCCTCAATTTTTAGTGATATCATTATATTACAAAAAAACTGATACCTCCATACACTATTATACCCCTCAACGGGCAATCTTGCCCCTTTGAACAGCCAATAAACCCTAAAATTTGGTGCAAAATTATTTTCATCAGACATTTGATACTGCACCAAATACCTTACCCATGGAATTCACAAAAACATATCACGAATTAAGACAGAATTTTTCTATAACCAGTGCTGATATCGAACTAAATGAGCGGGAATTTACATTTAGGTCTATTCCGTTTCGCAGCAACTCAAAACCAATTCCATACACTCGAACAGGAATTTACAACGGGACAGACTGTCATTCTTTTGCAATTGATGATGCAAAAATTGAAGAAAACTCACACTTCGACCTTCCCGTTTATCTACCCAACTCTTCATCTAAATATAACAAAGCAATAGTTCTACTACACGGTTTAAATGAGCGAAGTTGGCATAAATATCTTCCTTGGGCACATTCTCTTGGTCAAAAAACTAACAGACCAGTAATCCTATTTCCCCTTGCATTTCATATGAATCGTGGTTGCGACGATTGGTCAAACCCAAGACTTATGATACCCCATCTTACTAATCGTAAGGAAAACAAGGATATTAGCATGGCCACTTTTGCCAACATTGCACTGAGCCAACGACTAAGCGACGACCCTCTTCGTTTTTTTACATCGGGAAAGCAGAGCGCTAACGATTTAATTCAGCTCCTGGAGCAAATCAACCAAGGCTCCTTTCCTTTTCTTGAAAAGGGAGCACAAGTCGATTTTTTTTCGTACTCCATTGGTTCGTTCCTTGCCCAAATCCTATTTCTTGCAAATCCTAACGAGGTAGTTAGCTACTCTAAACTTTTTATTTTCTGCGGTGGGTCGCTATTTAATGCAATGAATGGAACCTCACGCCTAATAATGGATAGCCATGCATTTAGAAGTTTACGAAAATACTATTTAAACAATTTCCTCTTTGAGACAAGGAGCCGATCCCCACTGTCATCCTTCATTAAGGGAGGGGTTTGGGGTGAGTCATTTATAGCGATGATTAACGAAGAAAACAACCGATTTTACAGAGAGCATAAACTCCAAAGGTTACGCAATCAAATACAGATAATCTCTCTGAAAAAAGATGCAGTTATTCCAAGCAATGCAATGCAGTCGACCTTTGCATGCATCCGCAATAAGAGTGAAAATATGATTACGGAGATGGATTTCCCCTTTGAGTACTCTCACGAAAACCCTTTTCCTGTCCTCTCATCCACTAAATCAGGAGAGGTTGACAGGGCGTTTAACCAGGTATTTAGTAGGGCAGCAGAATTTTTATGCTGATGATAAGCCTTAAAACTGAGATTAGGATTTCGCATCTAGCTAAAAAATAGCACTAATACCCTAGTCCTTTGTCCAAATTCGGGTATTCAGGTTTAGTTCATGTATTATGGCTTGGTTAAATAAAAACAGGTTGTGCATAAACTCCACATCCTCAAACTTAGCACCAGATGAGAACACCTTTGGCTCAAACAAATTTTGATTAAAGTTCATGGCAACGTAAACTCTGGAGCCGATAAAGGACAGGTACATATTTCGATTATACTTCCTGTAGATTTGAACCAGTGCTTCCATAATGGTTGGAGTAAGTATATAGCGCGCCTCAGTTTGATCGGTTGAAAAAACTGCAAATATCTTTTCGAATTCAGGATTCTCAAGCTTAACTAGTTTGCCCTTTGAACTTAACTGAAATTTCTGTCCAAACTTACCAAAAAGCCGTTCTGCTGTGTCGGGTTCAATGTAGGTATTGCCCCTAATCTCCTTATTGAAATCAGCGGTAAAGAAAAGACCTCTAAAAATGGTATGCCAAGTCTCCCTTCGTCCCCCGTTCTTATCGTATGTAACAGTTTTATATTCGGTATGTAACTCGGAGCACCTAAAGTCGGTCTTATCAATTCTACCGCTAATTAGGTCGTCACCCCTGTACCTGTCAACCGACTTTAGGTGCTCCGAGTTACATACCGAATATAAAACTGTTA
>CALGIR010000224.1 GCA_937915475.1 uncultured Bacteroidales bacterium | reverse complement strand
CTCTAAACCCCCCTGACCACCTATCCCTAGGTTTACTCCACTAGATTTATCATCACCCCTCCAATTATAAAAACCTAATGCTGCACCAGGACCTGCATACCAATTTAATCCGCTAGTTATATTCCAATTCCACTGATATGTTCCAGAAACAAATAGATTACTGTAATTTTTGTAGCCGCTAAACCCAAAATCAAATTCAAGACGATTTGTTTCACTTAGCCCGTGCTGATAAGAAATTTCTGCACCATTAGAACTTCCATCACCTCCGAAACGAAGCCCGATAGCATGAGGGTTAACCTGTGCTTGAGTATAAAACCCAACACCTAAAATAAGACATAAAATTGTTATAACTTTTTTCATTATTATCAAAATTAAAATTCTCCTACTCGTATGGCTTTTCGGTTCCGCCTTGTTTTGTGTGGTATCTAATTTCCACAATTTGTTTATAAAGATAATGCTAATTTAATTAGTTATTGATTTGGTTATGTGCAAAGTACGACAATTAGCATTGAAAATCAATTGTTGTACCTAATCCACTTCCACATATCGCCCCAGCTATGCTTCTTTCCGTATAGGAGAATTCCCGTACGATAAATTTTAGCAGCCAGCCAAGTCATTAGAACAAAGCTGATTATTAAAATTGCACCCGACAAGATTAACTCCCAAGCGGGTACCCCATAGGGCAGACGTGTAATCATTATAATTGGAGAGGTAAACGGTATCATTGAGAACCAAAACGCTATTGCACCATCAGGCGACTTCAAACCGCTTATCATTACTACTATAGCTAAAATTAGCGGAATAGTAATTGGCATAACCAGCTGTTGTGTATCGGCCTCATTGTCAACTGCCGAACCAACTGCTGCAAACATAGCAGCATATAGAAGATAACCTCCAAGGAAGAAGAAGATAAATCCACCAATAATTAACCCAAAGTTAATATTCGATAGCGCATTCATCATTTCGCCCATAAAACTCTCACTTGCAATGCTATCGGGTATTTGCTCTGCGGCACCTGAGGTTTCCATCATGTTAGTAACCATCTCCTTATTGGCGCTAATACTCTCTGGCTTATCAAGCAATAAGCTTCCGGCCACAGTAACCAATCCAAACGTAAGAATAACCCACAGTATAATTTGCACAAAGCTAACTGCTGCAATACCTAGTATTTTCCCCATCATAAGCTGGAAGGGCTTAATTGACGAAACGATAACCTCAACAATACGGCTACTCTTCTCCTCAATTACACCACGCATTACCTGTGAACCGAAAAGGAAAATTAGCATGTAAATAATAAAACTTAGAATATAGGCCAAGCCCATTGCCAATTCAGTTGAACTCTCTTTGGCTTCGCCACCCTTGCCCCACTTTATTGTACGTACACGAATTGATGTTTTAATGTTTTTTAGAATCTCATCGAGATTCTCTATATCGTATGATAACAGTTTCTGCGATTCTATCTCGGTCTTAATGGCACTTGATATATGTGACGTAATATCAATGGATGGCTGCTTATCGGAGTATAGCACCACTGCATCGGGCGATGTGGCAACCATTTTGCCAATGTATAGCACTGCGTAGTAGTTCGACTCCTCAAAGGTATCCTTTAAATCATCAACCTCAACATCGGTAAGGAATGAGAATTTAAGGTATTCTGTTTCCGGAATTTTTCCTTCAAAAATACCTGTATCATCAATAACAGCAATGTGCCGCTCATTTGTATCCTCCATGGTTGCAATAAGTGCAGGTACAATCATCAACCCAGCAAATAGTATGGGTGTGAGAATAGTCATTATAATGAACGACTTTTTCCTAACCCTGGTTAGGAACTCTCTTTCAACAACTAGCAATATTTTTTTCATAACACAGTTTTTTCCTTTATAGGTTACTTAAGGCCATGGGTTTTATTGTACTCCTGAACTACCTGGATAAAGATATCGTTCACACTGGGAACAACCTGTTTAAAGCCAACGATCTCGGCCACGGGTATTATCTGCTTTAGCAATCGATTATCGTCCGAGAACTTATGGACTTTTATCTGCGCTTTTACTACGCCTGCATCTTCCTTATGGCTAACAATCTCATAGTTGCTATCAAGGCTACCGGTAACTTTTTGAATGTCGCCCTTAATGGCTAACTCAAATAAGTTGCTCCCATAATCGAGTCTAACCTTATCAATATGACCACTAAGAATGTTTTTTGCCTTATTAATCAACGTTATATGGTCACACATCTCCTCAACGCTTCCCATATTATGGGTTGAAAAAATAATGGTTGCACCGTTCTTTCGGAGTTGAAGAATTTCGTTTTTAATGATATTGGCATTAATAGGGTCAAATCCGCTGAATGGCTCATCGAATATTAGCAACTTTGGTTCATGAATAATGGTAACCACAAACTGAATTTTTTGTGCCATACCTTTCGAGAGTTCCTCAACCTTCTTGTCCCACCATCCCTCAATCTCAAATTTCTCAAACCAGTACTTAAGTCGCTTAAGTGCCTCTGAGCGGCTAAGGCCCTTTAAACGAGCCAGGTATAAGGCCTGCTCACCAACCTTCATCTTTTTATACAAACCACGCTCTTCGGGCAGGTAACCTATATTGTAAATGTCGTCCGATTTAATGGGTCGACCATCAAACTCAATCTGCCCCTTGTCTGCTGCAGTAATCTGATTGATAATACGAATGAGGGTTGTTTTGCCAGCACCATTGGGTCCAAGTAACCCATAAATACTCCCTTTGGGCACTGAAATACTCACATCGTCAAGCGCCAAGTGGTTGGTAAAACGCTTTTCAATATTACTTGTAGTTAGAATGTTCATGTTTTTATAGTTGGATTTTTCGGTATAAAATTAACAACATTTTTGATTAACACCAAAGATATAAACTAACATAAAGATAAGCTTAATGTTATATTGGCAATTAAATATATGATTGTAACACCACTGCACAAAGTACAGAGATTAAACCATTGAGCATAATTAAATTTTAGGCATATATCTATTAAATCCTATCATAAACAACTTGTTCAAATATAGCCTAGCTAATTCCATTCTTTAATTTCTTTTTTGATATAGTGAGGTTGCTTACATTGAGCAAAAGGCTGAAAGGGAGATTAATCTTTTTGAGAAGGAAATAATCAACCTTATAAATAAATAAAAAAACGATTCTAAATTTGTATGGATACTATCCATTAAGAACAGTTAATATATCCCTAACTATTATATTGGTATTGAACGACGAAAACTCTTTTTCATATTCAATCAACTTTCGTCTTTCCTCAACGCTTCGGGTGTAAGCCTTATCGTAATACCATAAAAGAATGCGAGCAACCTCGCCATAATTACCCTTTTCAAGCGCAGCAAGGGCATTCTTAGCATTATCGCCACCTAGCCTTTTAGTGATTTTACTGATGCCGTAGGCCAGCTCTTCATTACTGAACTGGGCATACTCATTTACCAATCGGGCTACGCGCTCTTCAAACGGTATTCCAATCTTTACTAGCGGGCTAAAGTGCATTTTGCTATAAAATTCTTGCGGAATAAAAACATGACCAATGCACTTTGACTCATCTTCAAGCCAAACCGTTTTATTTATGTCAAAATCCTTCATAGTCCAGAACAGGTTGTTCTCAAACTGCTCTGTTGTGGGTTGAGCAATATGGCCTAGTCCACCAAATACAGAACCTTTATGGTTAGCAAGCTCCTCTAAATCAACAATCTGCTCACCTAAATCTTTTATACTCCAAAGGAGTTCAGTTTTCCCACTTCCTGTGCATGCAGTAAGCACCTTGTATTTCCAATCCTTATTTAGATATGATGCACTATATCTCCTAAACCCTTTATACCCATCTTTAACTGTAACCGCATTAATTCCCGCAGTATTCAGTAACCATGCAAACGTCGATGAACGCATACCGCCACGCCAGCAATGTACAATGATGTAATCTTTAAAGGATAGTTCGCTAGCCAATTTCACAAACCCGGACATCTTTGGCCCTACTATATCGAGTGCACAAAGCATGGCATCATGCCGGCTAACCTGCTTGTACAAGGTGCCAACCTCTGCCCTTTCTTCATTTGAAAACAAAGGGATATTTATGGCTCCAGGTATGTGACCAGCAGCAAATTCGGCTGGTGTTCTCACGTCAACAAGAGGATTATCCTCCAGATGATTTAGCAGTTCGTTGGGTTCAATGGATTTCACAAAAACAAGTTTGATATTTAAAAAGTACAACCTACAAAACTACCGCTTTTTTATGAAACATCGGCTACGATAACCTTACTGGCTTTAAAAGAAGTAATCTACATGAACAATGAATAAGCCATCGAGTAGGCTGGGAGATTACTCCCTCAACGTCTCACACCACCACGCATGCTCTCACACGTAACGGTTTAACCTCGCTTAATTAAATTTTTATCCTGAAACATCCTAATTTCCCACTATTCAAACCAACCTCTTAGCTTTGGATTTAATTCTGAGATAACCTGATCTAAACTAATCGCTCTGTTTTGCAATCTTTCGAATAGAGTTCTTTATCCAATTCGGCTAGAAAAAATACTGGAAAATAAAGGAGATAGCGGACTTCTTTACGGTGTTCCTTTAGCGCGTTGGGATTGTAAACCTCCTAATAAAATACCGCTATGTACGTATTTCCTAATCAATCTTAGCAGGATTTTATCTCCTTTTTTCATTGACAATTCGTACATTAAAGGGTTGTGGTTGACTTCATCGAAGAAAGTTTACATATCCATAACAACTACTACTTCTCTTCCTTCTGTTACATATTAGGTTGCCCGCCGTAATGCCTTTTGGGCACTTCGTCTTGGTCGATATCCGTAACTGCACTCGGAAAACACCCGCTTATAAGTTGAATTTAATACTTGTGCGATAACTTGCCGATGCTCCATAAACAAAAATTCTACTGACTCCTCCTTGGGTTAACCAATTCAGTCCTTTGCCTTGAGCTACACGAACTCTGCTACTATGACGACCCCTGTTGACTCCCCAAGCTTACCTTTGTGGACCTTTCGCCGATTGTTGTCACTCGGTTTGTCGCTTCTGCAACAGGTGGTGAGACGTCTCGGGATAAGATGAAAAACTTTCCTTGCATATTGCCTAATTTACCGTATGAGGTTTGGGTTGATATTTGAGCGTTCTTCATGGCTCGGTTACCCCTCTCAATTCGGCCTTAATATTAGATTTGCCGATGAAAGTGACTATTTTTATTAGGTATCGGCGATTTACGCTTTGCTTCAATTCTTTTCGTCAATACGTCAATTTTGCTGATGGGTTCTTTCAGATTCCAAATCGCTCTGGACACCCCTACCAATCCTTAATATTACCTATCAACTTGGCACATGCAGGAACTTGCATCCTGCCAGCTCATTACCATGGCCAACATACAAACAAAAAGAGCCCGATAAGCTGTGCTTATCGGGCTCTTTTAATCTCTTTACTAGGCAACTTGTAAAAGTTTAAGCCCCACCTTTAAAGGAGTAGAATTCATTATATTATCGCTAACTGGGCAACGCGACTCTACTTTACGGAGCCACTCGTTAAGGGTTACCTCATCGGCATCGCAAACTGGTATCATTTTTACCTCAATACTATTGTAACCTGCCCTTTCAACTTCGGTCTTACCAAAAAGTCTTGCAGGATTCAGGTTGCCACTTATTTCAATTTGCAAGTCCTTTAGTTCAAACCCCATCTCCTTAGCAATTAAACTTCCGGTTACGTTAAGGCAACCAGCTAGAGCGGCCAAAACATACTCAACAGGATTGGGAGCCAAATCGGTACCACCCAAACTCTGAGGTTCATCAACAATAATTTCAAAGTTGCGTGCTTTAACTATAGTTTTTGCATCGCTAGCCCTTTGGGCTTTAATCCTAAACTTCAAGTCTGACATAGCTATATTGTTTTTAGTTAGTTACTATTACTTATCTTACACCACAAAAGTAACTGTTATTAAAATAACAGTAAAGCAAATGGCGATGCACAATCTCATGGTAAAAACTTGAGTTTTTAATCCTAAAAAGCGTAATATTGCTTCTTTTAAAACACAACAGAAAATGATTAACAAGGATTTCGACGAAAATAGCTGGTATTCTTTTCTCGATGAACATAATCGAACTCAAATACTATCTAACTCAACAGTAGTAGATTATAATAAAGGAGAGACTATCATAAAACAAGGTATTGCGCCCAAACAGATTCCATTTCTGGAAAAGGGTATGGTAAAACTAACATCAACCAACAACAAGCGCACAACCACCTTTAAAATAATTGCCGACAACTCTTTTATTGGTTTAATGTGTGCTTTTGTGAAAAAAAAGTTCGACTTCTCGGCTATTGCCATCACCCCTTCAACTGTTAGGATGATTGACCGCTCATTATTTGAGGAAGCAATTAGAACAAATGGAAAATTCGCTGTACACGTTGTTCACGAAATGTCGCTAACAACAAACATGATTGTAACGGAACTCATTCAACTTAATCACAAAAATGCTGATGGGGCAATATGCACCATTTTGTTAGAGTTATCCATAGTTTTTAAAAGCAAAACGTTTCAGTTACCCTTTAATCGAATTGAATTTGCCGATACGGTGGGCTACTCGAAGGAGAGCGTAATTACCTGCTTATCGTCGTTACAGGAACAAGGAATAATAAAGGTGTCGGGTAAAACTATTGAGATTATCGATTTAAACAGACTTGAGAAAATAGCCGCATATGGATAAAACGAGAAGGTAAGCTGGCTCTGCGACAATGCAATGTATTATATCAGTAATCGATATTGCTTAGTTAACAGAATTGAGCCTATTATAATTTTTCATTACCTTTTCTTGTATCTTTTGATTTAAAGTGCTAAGTTAATTCTCAATAAAATTTATATAACCCTAAAACGTTAGCCTATTTATTTTTGAGAAAGGCTACCCATTTAACCCTTTTTTTATCAGCTTATTAGAAACTGCCATCCAGCACATGCTGTTCATTACGTGTTGATAAACAATTTTCGTTAGGCTGGTTTAATTTTCTATTTTTGTACGTTAATTGAGAGATAATATATGATGGACGGAACATATTCTGAAGATAGCATTAGAACACTGGAGTGGAACGAGCACATACGCTTGCGCCCTGGTATGTATGTGGGCAAACTTGGCGATGGCTCACAGCCCGATGATGGCATTTACGTACTTTTAAAGGAGGTATTCGACAACTCGGTTGACGAGTTTATGATGGGAAATGGAAGAATCATTGACCTAAACATATCCGAATCACACGTTTTAGTCCGCGACTACGGTCGTGGAATTCCCCTTGGTAAGCTGGTTGATGCCTCATCGAAAATGAACACCGGAGCCAAGTATGACTCAAAGGTTTTTAAAAAATCCGTAGGACTTAATGGAGTAGGTATCAAGGCTGTTAATGCATTATCCACAATGTTTCGCATACAAAGTTTCCGCGAGGGCAAATCGAAACTTGTTGAATTTACGGGTGGCAATGTAGTTAATCAGCAAAACATTGATAGCCCTGGAGAGAAAAACGGTACACTAGTTGAATTCACACCAGATGAAACTCTTTTCGGGAAATTCGATTACCAGAATGAGTACATCGAATCCATGGTACGCAACTATACCTATCTGAACACGGGTTTGACAATTAAATACAATGGAGTTTCCTTTACTTCTAAAAACGGTCTTCTGGACCTCTTAAACGAACAACTATCAGGTAAAGAACTTTACCCTCCTATCCATCTTAAAGGGCCAGACATAGAACTTGCAATCACTCACGGAAGTGGTTACGGAGAAGACTACTATGCCTTTGTTAACGGACAGCATACTACCCAAGGCGGAACACATCTGGCTGCATTTCGCGAAGCTTTTGTTAGAACAATTCGCGATTTCTACAAGAAGGATTTTGATGCATCCGATATTCGCACATCCATAATTGCTGCCATAAGCATAAGGGTTGAAGAACCTGTTTTCGAGAGCCAAACCAAAACAAAGTTGGGCAGTAGGGATATGGGACCCAATGGTCCATCAGTACGTCAGTTTATTAGCGATTTTATTAAAAATTCATTTGACAACTATCTTCATAAAAACCCTGATGCAGCTGATGCCATTCTAAATAAGATACTCGACTCGGAAAAGGAACGTAAAGCCATTTCGGGTATCCAAAAATTGGCCCGCGAACGGGCCAAAAAGGCAAACCTACACAATAAGAAACTGCGCGATTGCCGAATTCACTATGGCGACAAGGATGAGCGAAACATTGAAACAACCCTATTTATCACCGAGGGGGATTCAGCTAGTGGCTCTATCACCAAAAGCCGAGACGTTAGCACGCAGGCCGTTTTCTCGCTTAGAGGAAAACCGCTAAACTGCTACGGGTTAACAAAAAAAGTGGTTTATGAGAATGAGGAGTTCAACCTGCTTCAGTCTGCACTTAATATTGAAGAGGATATTGAGAATATCCGTTACAACAAAGTGGTAATTGCCACTGATGCCGACGTTGACGGAATGCACATCCGCTTACTGCTGATTACCTTCTTTCTCCAGTTCTTCCCGGACCTTATCCGGCAAGAGCATCTTTTTATACTACAAACTCCGCTTTTTAGGGTGAGAAACAAAAAAACAACAAAATACTGCTATAGTATTGACGAAAAGGATAAAGCGCTCAAGGATCTTGGAAGCACTGCAGAGATAACCCGATTTAAGGGCTTGGGTGAAATCTCTCCCGACGAGTTTAAGGCTTTTATAGGCGAGGAAATTAGGCTTGACCCTGTTCGTATCTCAAGCAACGACCAGATTGCCGAATTACTCTTGTTTTATATGGGTAAAAACACTCCCGAGAGGCAAGAGTTTATCATTGAAAACCTAAAGGTTGAGGGCGATTTACTTGAAGAAACAATTGATACTGAAGCCAAAAGAACCGAGAAATCAAAATTGGAAAAAGAGGAAGAGGCTTTAGCTTAACACTAATTATTAGCAAGCAATACATACAATGCAATTCGACGATTTTGAAGCGGAAGACTTACTGAATGGCAAAGGTTCTAAAAAAACTTCGCCCGCTGAGCATAGCCGCATAGCCAAACTCACTGGCGAAGGAACTAAAAGAGTGCACGTATCGGGAATGTACAAGGAGTGGTTCCTCGATTACGCATCATACGTGATACTAGAGAGGGCAGTACCCTATTTGGAGGATGGGCTAAAACCCGTTCAACGCCGCATACTCCACGCCATGAAACGGCTCGATGATGGGCGATACAATAAGGTAGCCAACATTATTGGGTTCACCATGCAGTATCATCCCCACGGTGATGCATCCATTGGCGATGCTTTGGTACAGCTGGGACAAAAAGATTTGCTAATCGATATGCAGGGAAACTGGGGGAACATCCTCACCGGTGATGGTTCTGCTGCACCACGTTACATTGAGGCAAGACTCTCGAAATTTGCCACCGACGTGGTTTTTAATCCCAAAACAACAGAATGGATACTTAGCTACGATGGCCGGAACCAAGAACCCATAACTCTTCCAATTAAGTTTCCTCTGTTATTGGCGCAAGGGGTTGAAGGAATTGCAGTTGGATTAGCATCGAAGATACTCCCACATAATTTCAACGAGCTAATTGATGCAGCAATACTCCACCTTAAGGGCAAGGATTTTGAAATTTATCCCGATTTCCCTACCGGTGGTTATTGAAATCATATGCTTCACCAAGGGGGCTACCGGTGGTTATATAGATTGTTCGCGCTACAACGACGGCCTACGTGGTGGTGCGGTAAAGGTTAGAGCAAAAATTGAGAAACTTGACCGCAAAACACTGGTAATAAAAGATTTACCATTTAGCAAAACCACCCCAACGCTAATCGACTCAATACTAAAAGCCAACGATAAGGGTCAAATTAAAATCAAAAAGATTGATGATAATACGGCGCAAAACGTAGAGATACTTGTACATCTTTCGCCCGACATTTCGCCCGATAAAACCATTGATGCGCTATACGCATTCACCGATTGTGAGATATCCATATCTCCGAATTCATGCGTAATATACGACAATAAGCCAAGTTTTATGGGGGTGAAAAACATCCTAAGAACCTCCGTAGAGCGCACAAAGTACTTGCTAACCCGCGAGCTAGAAATTAGGATGAATGAGCTGGATGATAACTGGCACATGTCATCGCTCGAAAAAATATTTATCCAAAACCGCATCTACATTACCATTGAGGATTGTGAAACATGGGAATCGGTAATTGAGACAATCGACAAAGGGCTTGACCCATTTAAGGAACTGCTTCGCCGAGAGGTTACCCGCGATGATATTATAAGGCTGACCGAAATTAAGATTAAGCGAATATCCAAGTACGACAGTTTTAAGGCAGACGAACAAATAAAGGGTATTGAGACCGAGATGGAAGAGGTTAAGAATCATCTGGCCAATATTGTTGCCTATACCATAAATTACTTTCAGCAAATTAAGAAAAAGTACGGTAAGGGTCGTGAGCGCAAAACCGAAATCAGGAGTTTTGATACCATTGAGGCAACCAAAGTTATTGTGGCCAACGAGAAACTTTATGCCAACTTCGAGGAGGGTTTCTTTGGTACTGGACTAAAAAAGGAAGAGTATATTGACGATTGCTCCGATATTGATGAGGTAATCGTAATCCTTAAGAATGGTAAATACGTGATTACTAGGGTGTCAGATAAAGCATTTTTTGGTAAAAACATTAGGCACATTTCAGTATTTAACCGGAACGATACACGTGCTATTTACAATGTGTTTTATAGAGATGGTCGGAATGGTGCCGCTATGATGAAGCGCTGTGCAATTACCGGCGTAACCCGCGATAGAGAGTATGATATTACAAAGGGTACCGAGGGGTCGGAGATACTTTACATAAGCTATAACCCCAACGGCGAAGCCGAATTGCTGAAGGTCTTTCTTAAGCCTCGACCACGCCTGCGTAACCTAATTTTAGAACTCGACTTTAGCCAGGTTACCATAAGAGGACGCCAATCGCAAGGGAATATCTTTACGCGCCACGCAATTCACAAGGTTCAGCTTAAAGAAAAAATTGGCAGCACGCTGGGAGGCATAAAGGTATGGTTCGATTGGGATGTATTCCGAATAAATAACGATGAGCGGGGAGAATTTCTGGGAGAGTTTCAATCAGAGGATTCACTCTTAGTTATTAGCAAGGATGGAGATTACTATCTATCGGGCTTCGACCCATCCACACATTTTACCGATAATATCCTAAGACTTGAAAAATATAGTGAGGATAAAGTTTATACCGCAGCGTACTACGATGGGGAACAAGGCTTCTTTTATCTTAAGCGTTTTACATTTGAGCCATCGGAAAAGATACAAAGCTTTATTTCAGACGGAAGCAAATCGTATCTTGTTGCTGTAAACACCGATAAATACCCTTGCCTACAGGTTGTTTTTGGAGGGAAAAATGCAACTAGAGAACCAGAAGAAATTGATGCCGAAGAGTTTATTGGTGTAAAAGGCTTTAAGGCAAAAGGCAAGCGAGTATCTAACTATCAGATTAAGTCGGTTAAGTTTATAGAGCCCTTGCAGAAAGAACCCACTGAAGAAGACCCGCCCAAAGATGATGCCGAGAGCAACAAACCACAGGATGACAAGGGAACGGCTTCACAGATGACCCTCGAACTTTAATCTATCACGATTGATGCTTTGTAAATGAATATTCAATTGCTAAATTTAGACCTGTTTATCTAATCCGTTTCTATTATGAAGGTATTCCTTATCGGCTTTATGGCAAGTGGTAAATCAACCATAGGGGAAGAACTTGCAAATATCCTTGGCTATAAATTTGTTGATTTAGACACGTACATAGAAGAAAAGCACAAAAAATCGGTTAAAATAATCTTTGAGGTTTATGGAGAGGATTATTTTAGGCAGGTTGAAAATGAAGCGCTAGTTGAAGTCTCCAAAACTGATGGCGATATAATTGTCGCCTCAGGTGGCGGGACCTCATGCTTTTACAATAGTGTTGAGTTTATGAATGAGGTTGGATTAACCATCTACCTTAGGGTTGAAGTTGCCGAATTAGTCTCCCGCCTAATCGATTCGAAAAAGGACAGACCCTTGCTCTGGGGAAAATCGAAGAAAGAACTGAACGATTACATCATCAGGGTACTCGATGAGCGAAAGAAATACTACGAAATGGCAAAGATTAATGTCGATATGGATAAGGTTAACCTACAGCAACTGGCCAACACCATTCGCTCTCTTAATACCTAAATTCATTTAATATAAAAAAAGGCTCTCTTAGTTGTATAAAAGTTTTCCCTTTTTTAAAAACCCGTGAAAAACAATTGTGTAAGTTGTTGTATTCTCAACAATCACCACACCATTGGCCGAAGGGATTGTATCAGTCTCACTCGATGAGTTTATCCATGGTTCCCCTGCCTTAAGCAAAATTGGCTGTCCATCCCATTGTACCCTAACACCCTCACTGGAAATACTTCTCACCTCAAGCATGCCCTCGGTAAAAGGCAGATTATTATAGGGTAATAGCCTACTATACATTCCACCACCCTGCGTCCCTCTTAAAATCAAACCTTTACCTAGCATAACCATAAGCGAATCCATGTCAGAGTTGATACCGGTAAACGATGAGACCTCTCCCATCTCAGAGCTAAAGGCATAGGTAGGACCATCAATCCTGCGACCAGGGAACGGTTCCCCCTCTAACGCTTTACCCTCATTGGTTTGATAGTACTCAATAAAGGCATACTCATCGCTGGGCATTTGCCAAGCAACGATTCTGCTGGTTGTTTTGCAGCCATTAATTAGCATTAGTCCCATGGTAAGGGTTAACAATACTACGGATATTTTCTTCATATATAGTTAGTTTACCTAAGCCTATCGATAACAAAACTTATTGGGTTTAATACGCTTTCGCCCAATTTTAACGAGCGAACCAGCGACCAACCAAAATGCTTATCGGGTAAATTTGCATTATCCTTAAAGGGCATTTCAATGGTTAACGACATGCACTTAAAATGCTCGCCAACAAACTTTGACCCTATATTAAGGTTGGCTTTCCCGGGTTCGTTAGGTGGATAACCATGCTCCGTCTGGAAATCGGGTGTGTACTCGGCCCATTTTGCAGTAAAATTCTCCTGTAGCCACTTTAGCCTATCATCGTATGAGGGTATCCCCTCAATTCCTGAGGCAAAGGCATAGGGCAACCCCTCGTCCGCATGAATATCGAAAAACATATCAACTCCCGTTTCCTCCATCTTCTTTCGAACAAAGTACACCTCGGGACTTAACGATTCATCAGGGTTTTTCCATTCGCGGTTTAAGTTTCTTCCCGACGCATTTACCCTAAGGTTGCCTGATATGCTACCATCTATATTCATGTTTGGAACAATATAAAAAACAGCCTTGGAGAGTAGCGTCCGCGAAACTGGGTCGTTCTCATCGAGCAAACGCTCAATCACCCCTTGTGTAAACCACTCTGCTTGAGGCTCGCCTGGATGCTGCCGTGCAATCATCCATATCTTACGCTTGTTTTCGCTGGGTTCGCCAACAACCAACAAATCAATATCGCGTCCCTCAACCGTTTCGCCCAAAAACTGAACTACACAAAGAGGCGAAAGCTGGGCTGCACTTACCATATCTAGGTGCTGGTCGTAGGTATAAGGCGGAGAGTAGGCAAAAAACATGGAGTTCTCAATTGGCGTATGCTCAAAGGAAAGTACCCCATCGGTATACGATGTGGGAACACAGAACCATGTTAACCTATCGTACGAGGCATAAACCTTATAACCAGGCCACCCCTCGGGGTAGCTAACTTCTCCAGCATTCTCAATATGCATTGTACAGGGGAAACCCTCTGCCCCATGCAGGCGAAAATAGAACCACTGAAGTGTATCGGAATAGTAATCGGTTCTAATCTTTAAACGGATATTATCATGCTTTTCTGCATTGATAATCTCGATGTTACCGCTATCAAAATTCGATGATATCTTCATTATATTTGTATGTATTAATTTTAAAGGTTGAAAGGTACAAAATTGCATGTTGAAAAAAAATTGAGTTCCCCATTGCAAACCAAGTGAAACATACTCCTAAAATCTAAAGTAGATAAAAGGCTGTATTCCCGCTGCCTTAAACTGAAAGATAAGTATGGCTAATAGTATTGCCAATATTATCTTAACAACCAGAGGGGTATCAATAAACTTACCACGGTAGTACTCTTTCCATTTTACGGGCAACCAGTGCACCACCAAAGCAAAAGCCATTAATAAAAGAACGGATGAGTAGGAGCTTAATACTTGAATAAACGACTGCCACCCAAACCTGGTCCCAATCTGCTTGAGCATACTGGTGGCAATATCCATGCTATCGGCCCTAAAGAAAATCCATGAAAAACAAACCAAATGGAAGGTAAAAGCTGCACCCAAAGCCCTCTTCCACAGGGGTGCCCTTTCACGCTTTTGGGGAAAAACCTTAACCCAAACCCTATGCATCGCAAGCGAAACACCATGAATACCTCCCCATATCACAAACCGAATATTAGCACCGTGCCACAATCCTCCCAAAAGCATAGTAATCATTAGGTTGATATAGGTACGTGCGGTTCCCTTTTTGCTTCCACCCAAAGGGATGTAAAGATAATCGCGCAGCCACGTTGAAAGCGAGATATGCCAACGTCGCCAAAAATCGGGAATATTCACCGCCTTGTATGGTGAATTAAAGTTAATGGGCAGCCTGAAACCAAGTAGAAGTGCAAGACCGATAGCCATATCGGTATATCCTGAAAAATCGCAGTATATCTGTACGGAGTAGCCATAGGTGGCCAGTAAATTTTCAAGTCCCGAATAGCTAAGGGGACTCTGAAATACCCTATCCACAAAATTAATAGAGATGTAATCGGATATTATAACCTTCTTTACCATCCCGCTAATAATGAGAAATACCGCTTGCCCAAACTCCCTTTTTGTAAGGTGATACTTACGATACAGCTGCGGAATAAATTCGGCAGCCCTAACAATTGGCCCTGCAACAAGCTGCGGGAAAAATGAAACATAGAAACCAAAATCAACAATATTAGCCACGGGGTCAACCTTTCTTCGGTACACATCTACCGTATAGCTAATGGTTTGAAATGTGAAAAACGAAATACCCACAGGCAAAACTATTGAGGTAACATCGAAATTTTGCCCTGCTATAACGTTTGCCCAATGTGCAAGGAAATTAAATGGCTGAAAATTACTATTAAAAAGAGCGTTAGCCGTATCGGCAAAAAAGTAACTGTACTTGAAAAATGACAACACCGAAAGGTTGATAAAAACGCTTACCCCAACATATAGCTTACGCCTCCAATTTATGGTTGATTTGCTGATAAGCAAACCCAAGATATAATCGCATAACGTTGAGAAGATGAGTAAAACAAAAAAGTATCCGCTAGATTTATAGTAAAAGAAAAGGCTAAACAATAACAGGTAAGAACTACGAAGGAAACGGGTGCGATACACAAAAGAGTAACCCAATAGTAGCACAGCAAAGAAAAGCCAGAATGAGCCCTCGGTAAATATTAAGGGTTTAGCCTCGCTGTACACGAAGAAGTTACCGATAGTTTCCCAAATTGCACCTCCCATTTACCTACTATTGGTTTATACTTTCTATCTCCCTATAATTGTTGGTTGCCCCAATCATTGCCTCAAAGAGTAGCGAACCCTGCAACCGATATCCTTTTCGGTTTAAATGGAGCTTATCCGACTCGCAAAACCCTTGTTGTGCCCAAAGATTAACGCTCCCATTTCCGCCCATCACCCTATAAAAGTCCCAAACTGCACATCCCGTAACCTGGGCAACCCTATAAATATCCTTATTAATTTTAGCGATATTGGGGTTTATTCGCTGCCTATCAATTAAGTGGTCGCCTGGCGTTGTAACCACAATGGAAGCCATTGGCAAAGCATTGCTTATTCTGCCGATTAACTCAGAATAATCTTGGCTAAACCTAGCGCTACTATACGAGGGCGAATACGCATCGTTTGTACCAAGTGAAATGATTACAACATTTGGGTTAAGCTCCGTTGCCTGCTGAATAAAATTACTCGACCCCAAAAATGTTCCAACAGAAGCACCATTAACTCCCGCAGCATGGTACTGCAGTATAGCATCGGAGTTTAACAGCTCAATGCCAAAAAGGGTGAATGCCCCTGTGCTTTGCCCCACTTTCTCTAACCCAAAACTTACGCTACTCGATTGTGACTCTAGCCTGTATAGGCTGTGCCCCTCATCCCTACTCAGCAACTCTGCATTGGCTGACTCCAATAGAATTGGCTCAAAGCCATTCGCATGGTAGTTCACTCGTACCAAATTGAATGGACTAAAGCTAATAGTGGATTGCTTTAAGCGCACGCCAAAACGGCTTAGGGTATCAACAGTTGATGCTGATACTCCTGCCAGTCCCAACAATGGGGATTCAATCGGATTCCACATGTTTCGAGTCCACTCTCCTTCCCATACCACATCGTAATCGTCCGGATTATTGCTTTTTACCATGCTATAGGGGAAAGTAAAACCGCGCGAAGTGTTTGGCGTGTTCATCCATTGCGATAACAAACGACGAGTTTCGGCAGTAAAAAAATCAGCCTGAATATGAGAATCGCCAATATGAAGAATTTGTATTGGTTGACCATCATCCTTTGCCTTTGAAAGCAATTGACCTATTGTTTCGACAGTTTTGCTACTGGCCAAACCAGTAAGTTTGTTCTCTGAAAAATTGATGAACGAAAGTGGCATATACTCTTTTGTTAATTCACGCTTTTTGTAAAAAGAAAGGGGCAAAATAATCAACAAAACCAAGAAAGCAACTACAAATACAATTGCAAATAGTTTTGCCCTTTTGCTAACCCCATATTTCCTTTTCAGTAAGTTCATCTTTACCACTAATTTTCTAGTTGCATCTCAGTATACTCATCGTACAGTTCCATAAGAGACGAGTAGAACATCTCTGCAATAATATTTGACCCCCGTAGGGTAAAGTGTACAAAATCTTTTGATGCCAAAGAAGGTGAAGCATAGACCCATGCGGGCATGGAGTTTTTGCCTCCCATTGCCCTGTAGCAATCCCAGAAAGCTGCACCAGCCCTAAGGGCTGCACTGCGTTGCGCATCCCTAATCATTTCGATATTTGGATAAGATTCAAACTGCCCGTTTACTTTTCGCGACATATCCGATACCCCGATAAGGATAACGGATACTTCGGGGTTAACCTTCTTTAATGCTACAATCTGCTGGTAAATCTGATTCTCGTAATAGGCATAACTTTTAACAATATGAGGAACGATATTAACCCCAAACTGAAGAATTATTAACCTTGGTCGCATCAACCCCATTATCCTTTTTAGCGATGCGTTATCGGAACGTGTAAAATCGACCCCAGAACTACCTCTGATAGCAATATTATCAACAACAATTCCCTTAGGCGTTTCAAGCGAAACGGCATAAACCATAGGACTCTCATCGCCTTTAAAATTTAATCGAATTTTTTTAACAGATTTTGGAATACTCCATTCAATTGACTCAATGGTATTGGTGGGCGACAAGAACTCTGCATCCTGAGTTGACCCTGAATAGCTAAGCGAAAGCATTACTGGTTCAACTGCATGTCCGTATATAACCTTGCAATTAGAATAATTTCGAGCCAAAGAGTAATGGGAACCACGTTTATCAAAATCAATCCATGCTTCAGCAAACCCACCCTTACTGGCTCTGCGGCTATCCTTAAACACTGAGTATCCGCCCATTACCCCAAATCTATGCCCCACACCTCCCCTGCCTAAATCGGCTATTGAGGTGTAGTGCCAATTGCTCGAGGTGCTCTGGTAAACAGCCCCAGGCTGGTAACTATGAGGAACTGCGTTGAGCAAACCAACCCCACCACCTCCAAATCGCGATTG
>CALGIR010000223.1 GCA_937915475.1 uncultured Bacteroidales bacterium | reverse complement strand
ATTTGACTTGAACGACAAACTCTTACAATCAGCCCATAGTGGAATTGAAATAAAAGAGCAATTAGTAAAATGACGGTTGAGCGTTTTCTTACAATCAGCCCATAGTGGAATTGAAATTTTGAAGTCGGAGTTTTTGGGATTTTGAATTTGGACTTACAATCAGCCCATAGTGGAATTGAAATTCGGTTGTAAGTTCTTTAAGACATCTAGATGGGTACTTACAATCAGCCCATAGTGGAATTGAAATACCTTAATTTGAACATTTAAGCAAAACATTCTAAACTTACAATCAGCCCATAGTGGAATTGAAATCGCTAATCGACTTTGCCACAACTTTTTGGTTGTCAGCTTACAATCAGCCCATAGTGGAATTGAAATCTACATTTATTATTGTCGTACAACCAAATCAGATAACTTACAATCAGCCCATAGTGGAATTGAAATGAAGAGAATGTTAATTTAATTGACACAGAAGAATTTCTTACAATCAGCCCATAGTGGAATTGAAATGATGTTGACAATGACGACTTTCCTGATATGCTTGCCTTACAATCAGCCCATAGTGGAATTGAAATAAACTAAAAGAACTCCCAACTGAAATGACAATTTCAGACTTACAATCAGCCCATAGTGGAATTGAAATTCCTGAAGGTAGCGAATCAAAACCTGCTCAATTTGACTTACAATCAGCCCATAGTGGAATTGAAATTGCTTGGTGGAATTTCAAACGCTTACAGCCTTTTAACTTACAATCAGCCCATAGTGGAATTGAAATGAAGACTCGAATGGGAACTATAGCAGGATCAACATACTTACAATCAGCCCATAGTGGAATTGAAATTCGTATTGCTCCCACATCATTATTTCGCATAGCTTCTTACAATCAGCCCATAGTGGAATTGAAATATTAAATCATCTGCATTCAATTGGTCTGTCTTCGGCTTACAATCAGCCCATAGTGGAATTGAAATGTCGGACTTCCCAACATTTATCGTAAATCAGGCAACTTACAATCAGCCCATAGTGGAATTGAAATTTCTGTTTTATTTTTAATTCTAAAAACATCTATGCTCTTACAATCAGCCCATAGTGGAATTGAAATTCCCACGAATGTTTCGCCCATTATTAAAAACTGGATTCTTACAATCAGCCCATAGTGGAATTGAAATCGACAAAGGGGAGTGCAGATATGCAAGGTGTGATAAACTTACAATCAGCCCATAGTGGAATTGAAATAGAGTTAAATAAGATTGATGGTGCGACCGTTCAGTCTTACAATCAGCCCATAGTGGAATTGAAATCTAAAATCTCCTAATCTCTTCAGTTCTGTAGAACTCTTACAATCAGCCCATAGTGGAATTGAAATATTGGAGGATGAAAAAGGAAAAAAAATATCGTGTTCTTACAATCAGCCCATAGTGGAATTGAAATGTAATATTGTCTCCGCTCTTTTCTAAAGTCCAAACACTTACAATCAGCCCATAGTGGAATTGAAATTACACAGAACGGCAAACAGATAGGTTCAAGGCATTCTTACAATCAGCCCATAGTGGAATTGAAATCTTGCGGAGGGTGAAGACCCTTCTAAAATATCAATCTTACAATCAGCCCATAGTGGAATTGAAATAATTGGTCAGTACGGTAAAGCATCCCCTTTGCATCCTTACAATCAGCCCATAGTGGAATTGAAATTCTCATTATTGCCCTTTACGCCAACCTCCGCCTTTCTTACAATCAGCCCATAGTGGAATTGAAATCCGGATAAATATAACTTATCTTTGTACTCATGATACTTACAATCAGCCCATAGTGGAATTGAAATTTCCGTCGAGCACTAGGCTGTTTTCTGCTTTCTTTCTTACAATCAGCCCATAGTGGAATTGAAATTAGGTTGTAGGGATATGAAACATGCGCACCCCTCGCCGTTGTGTTCAATAAGTTTAACTTGCCTGCTTGCCATTACTCCGGCAGGCAGGGATACAATCTGAACTGAGCGTACTTTGCCAGCTCGGCGTAGCCAAAGCAATTCACAATCGCGGAGTGATGCAATCTCTTACACACAAGATTATGTTCAATGTGGAATTTAACTTTCTAAAGTTAAGTCGCAAATCTCAAAGCAAAACATACGGGCAAAGGGTGCAGAACATCTACACAGGTTCATTCTACGGTTTTGTGTTAATAATATACTATCCAGTAATTTTTATGTAAATACCTTAATAAAAAACGTTGGTTTGCATTCGCAAACCAACGTTCAATCAGGATGTGTATGTTAACTATAATCTTCTTCGGTATCTACCAGAGCCACCAATAATTAGTGAAATAAGTAAGAGAACGAGAAAGATAAAGAAGATGATTTTTGCAATACTTGCAGCTCCAGCAGCAATCCCTCCAAAGCCGAATAAAGCTGCCACTAGGGCGATGATAAAAAACACAAGTGCTAATCGTAACATAATCTTTGGGCTTTTAAAGTGAATGAATATTAGAATCTTATCCCCATATAAATTTGGATGACAGAGTTTTTGGAATCCCCAAGAATATTGTCTGATATCTTATCCTCATCGGCTACCGTTGTTAGGCCTAGGTTGTAATTTACTCCAATAACAAGGGGGTCAAGGTTCAAGCCTAAGCCCATGCTCAACCCATAATCGAAGGCCTTGAATTGCTTGCGGTCAATTTCATCTTCAGAGCCAATGTTCCAAAAATCGAGTACTTCGGCATTGGTCTCCGCTTTAGCATTCACCAGATACCCTACGTAGGGCCCGAATTGGACTTCAAAAATAGTTAAAAGGTTAACTACCAACTTTACCGGTAGTTCGATGTAATTAAGGTTGAATTTCGAATCCCCTTTTACAAGGATATTATCGTAACTATACTTTGCTCCTTTAGTTGAAAAGAGTAACTCGGGTTGTATGGCCAATGCTTCGCCCAGTGAAATCTTGTTGAATACTCCGACATGAAATCCTGGCTTAAGGTTCTTATCATCAAAGTCATTGGTGGTCAACGTTGAAACATTTAATCCACCTTTTATGCCAAATCTCGATTCTTGTGCTGAAATTGCTCCAGCTGTTAACGTAAGGGCTACAGTAAAAATAAACATCTTTTTTTTCATAGCAATCATTTTTAAATTAGTGATTTTTAAAACGTTCTTCTTAATATAATCTGACTCAATAGTCCATTTTAGGTTAAATAGTTGGCCATTTTGGCGTCAAAACATTTAACTATATACATATATACTTGAAATACTATGCCATTAAAACAAAACAAGGTCGATTAATTCACTGTAGTACACAGAATAACAGACAAGAGTGACTGTATTTATTGATTATGTCTGCTGTTTTTACAAAGGAAATCCTGCACAGATAAATCCACATAGTGAGGTTTTATGTCTACAAAACGGCATGTATGAGAAAGTTGGGTAATTGTACTTTCTCTTTGTAATAATATATCACCTTAAATGATGTATAGTCCCAATTGCACCATGGGGGTTTGTAGAAGTTGATTCGGACACCTGAACTTTAATGAAAGTTGCAGTAAATTTTCCGTATTAATAATTAAGTTATGGCATGTAAAACTGCTTGGAAATTAAATAGTGTTTAAGTGTGTAACTAGTGAAATGTATTTACCTTACTCTTCGGGCTTTTACCTGCAAGGGGTAGGGCAGGGAAGCAATATCGGGTTTTAGTTAGTTCTCATCAACATTATATCTATATTGTCTTTTTAAAGATGAGCAGTAAGCGCAATAAAGGATACGGTGCCAACTAAAATCCACAGCAGAATACCTAGAGCAAAACTTCTAAAGCCCGCACTTTTAGCCTCAGCCAAGGAGATGTTTGAACCAATTAGGAAAATGGCAATTACCATTCCTCGCTTGCCCAGCCAATTGAGATTATCGAATAAAACTTGGCCGCCTGGTAAAATATAGGCTATAACTATGCTTGCCACAAAAAGTCCAATAAACCAGGGTATCTTAATCTTCCCATTTTTCTCTTTTTGAAACAGAGCAGTAACTATCGATAAAGGAATAATCCACAGTGCACGGATTAACTTTATTGTTGTGGCAATCTCGAGGGCTTTGGTACCATAGGTTGCTCCTGCACCAACTACAGAACTGGTGTCGTGAATGGCAATGGCAGCCCATGTGCCAAATGTTTCCTGGCTAAGGTTAAAATAGTGTCCTATTACTGGGAAAATTACCAAGGCAATTGCGTTTAGGATAAAAACCACCACTAGGGAGAATGAGATTTCTGAACTCTTCGGATTTATTACCGAGGATATTGCAGCAATGGCGCTACCGCCGCATATTGCGGTACCCGCCGAAATAAGTGTGCCTATTTTAGGGTCAACATGCAAAAGTTTGGTTAACAGAAAGCCAACGCTCATAACCAGTACCACCGATATTGCAGTATCAATAAAACCGATTTTTGATGCGCTTACCACTTGGGTCAGGTTCATGCCAAAGCCCATTAGTACAATTGAGGTTTGCAGCGCAAGCGATGTGTACTTGGTGATTTTATTGTATTTTAGGCCAAGCAACGATAGCAGTAATCCCATTACCAATGCAATGGCGGGTGAGATAAACGGTAAAAAGCAAAAAAGGATTGCTATACCATAAATGATGCTTACCTGTTTTTGACTTAGATTATGCTTCATGTTTTTGTCTATTAAATTCTAGACAAAAATAGATGTATAGTATAACCAAAGCAAATACACGTTTACTATAAGCAATAACTAAAGGTTATATCGAGAAAGAAATTCAGTGAATAATTTTGAGGATAATGCCTCGTGCCCCTGTCGCAATGCGATTCGAAATTTACGGTTGAATTGCATTCCTTTTATGGAGATTTTTGTAATCTGTTTTAGTAACAGTTCCTTTTCAATTGATTTTTCTGACACAAGTGCTATTCCGTCAAAATTGCTTAGGAAATTTTTAATTGCTTCTGTGCTGCCCAAATGGATTAGGATATTGAGGTTGCCAAACTTGATATTGTTTTTTATTAGCTGCTTCTGAATAACCTCAAGTGTGCCCGAACCCTTTTCGCGAAGTACGATGGGTATTTGCTGAAAATCGGCAGCGGAGATGGATTTTAGCTTTGAGTAGGCGCTATTGCTCCCTGTAACTATAACAATCTCATCATCAAGAAAATCAGTGTATTTTATGCTTAATTGCGACGAATCATTCTCTACCAGTGCTACCTCAATCTCATTACCCAATAGTTTTTGCTCCATTTCAAAGGAATTACCGTTTAAAAGGAACAGCTCAATATCGGGATAACGCTTATGGAAAGCTGCAATAACTTTAGGAATAAGGTATTGCGATATGGTTGAACTAGCCCCTATGCGGAGTGTACCCTTAAAGGTATCGTTCATTCTACCCAGTTCAAACTCAAGTTCCTCGTATTGTTGTGCAATTTTTTTTAGATGGGCATAAGCAGTTTTACCTGCATTTGTCAGATACACCTTATTGCCTTTTCGTTCGAAAAGAGTACAGTTTAGGTTACTCTCCAATTCTTTTATATGCTTGGTAACAGCAGGTTGGCTTATGAATAGTTCTCTCGCAGCTTTTGAGAAGTTCAGGTTTTCTGCCACCTCTAAAAAAACTTTATCCCTGTAATCCATAGTTCAACCTCCCATTATCACCGATTGTTTTTACCCACAATCTGGCACATAGTTTTTGAAGAACAATTAATTGAAAAGACCTACATCTTCACAAACCTACCACTCCAAACCCTTTGGGATGAAATAACTTTCACCAAGTAAACTCCTCCGGTTAGGTGCGATATGTTCATCTGAATTTCAGCTTCATGCGTAAAGGCTTCTTCCTGAACAAGTTTTCCTGTAGCATTGTAAACCTGTACTTTAGCATGGCCAACCGCTGACGGATTTTTTATCCAAACCAGGTTGTTTGATGGGTTGGGGTAAAGTGTTAACTTACTTTGGGTTAGGGGCAATGTTGATGTTGCTTCAGTAAAGTAGGCCATTGCGCTCACATCCTTAGTAATGGTAATTTTCGCCTCGCTAGTTTGATAGGTATCATCGTTCACTTCCCATTTCTCAAACTGCCAACCATCGCTAGGGGTTGCATTTATTGTTAATTCTGTTCCGTCTGCATATTGATGATTGCCAGCGCTGGGCATGGTTGTTCCGTTGCCATTGGTTGCTATTGTAAGCGTATAGGATGATGTGGAGTTTAGGTCAAGCGTATATAACCCAAGCGGTGCAACAAGCGGTTTGGTAATTTTTTTACCGTTTCCATTGGTTGCGCTAATATAGTAATAAACAGTGCTGTTGATGGGTTGACTAGGAATAGTGGTTGTGTAATTATCTCCTTCAATCAGCTGCATCTCAGTCTGGTTAAATCCTGCGGTGGTATCAGTGCTCCAGTAAACCGAAGCGTTGTTTATCCCTTGGGCCGATTCAATAGTTGCGTCTATTGTGTATCCTTCAGTTGAGTAATCAATGCTAGTACGATAGGGGGCATGACCAATAAAAATGGGGTCGTTTGCGGCAATCTCTCGGGTAATGCAGTGTATTGCGCCACTAGCAGGAATAACGTTGCGCATGTTAATGCCCACAACCTTGTAGCCAGGCATGGCTTCCCGATAAACTTCCAACGCCTCATTATCCTGCGGCAGACCATATATGGGTACGAGTATCAGACCGTTAAGGATAGTAGCATTGGTGTAGGTAAGGTAATCGGAGTAATTTGACGGATATCTGCCATTTTCATCGGGGGGCATGGGGATGCGTACCACTTTGTAAGGCCTTCCGTAGGGCGTTTGAAAATTATTAAGGATGTAGTTCAGGTTAGTCTCAATTTGTGGTCCATCAGAAACCCCTGTGGGGTATTGTCCAACCAGCAGGGTCTCCTCATCCAGCAGTTTCATGTGCATATCAATGTGGTGAATACCATCGTAGGGAAGGTTTGTCATTTTGATGTATGGGTCGATACCCATATAGCTAGATTTGATGCCGTCAATCTGGCTTTCGGAAAGACTGTTGTTTTCATCAAGGACAAGTTTCGACGAGTATCCGTTCCCAAAGCCATCGGCCATAAAGTTGCCTCCTGTAGTTGTTAGGCGGTTGGGCGATTGGGTCATCTGGTAAATGGGTATCCCTAATTCGTTGGCTATAACTGAGGGTATTACATCATCAGAAGGGCGTGGGCGGTTATATACCCAATCAACAAAAGCCAGTTCATTAGTTCCGTTAAGGTAGATGCTTTGCGGGCCGTAGTCGCGTACCCAAACGGAGTTAAAGTTGGTATTTATAAAAATAATATTATCGGAGTTAACACCTCCCGT
>CALGIR010000222.1 GCA_937915475.1 uncultured Bacteroidales bacterium | reverse complement strand
GTTACAAGTGCTATGGATGCACCCGGAACCGGCATCCCATCCTCAGCACTTGTAACAGTACCAGTAACCTGTACGTTTTGCGCCTGAAGGAAATTTATTCCAACAAACACAACCGATACAAGGAATACACATAGTTTTTTCATAGAACAAAATTTAGGTTTACAAAATAGAGCTAATAATTTTTCAACACGGCTAAAATATGAATAAAAAACCTATCCACAAACGAATGCACTGAAAAAATATTAACATTGGTTAACAATTCTAACTAAAAATAATTGTTTTAAAGAATTACAGATCATTAATTATCTTACATCCTGACTGTTGAAGCACGCTTATAGCGTTATCTTGCTATTTACGATATTCAGAATCTCTTTTTCTGTCTGTTCAACCTTTTTGACAATTTCTTCACCTTTATCAATATAAAGGGCTACCTTTTCCTTGTCTTCGAGGTCTTGAGCATTGATTTTTACATTAAGGTACGCACCCATTACTGCACTCCGTGCAGCCAGTGCTCCAACACCCGCATCGGAAACAGAGTTTGGATTCCCAATTTCGGCCATTGCTTTCATCACCTCCATGGATTGAAGAGATATCTCCATTACTCTATAGGGTATATCAATGGCGTAAAGAGTAGCATCCTGTATTGCTTTTTTCCTTGCAGCCTTTTCTTCGTCACTGTCCTTGGGTAAACCAAAGGCATCCATAATCTTATTAAAGGCATTAGTATCCTCATCTACCAACTTTAAAAGCTGATCCATGTATACCTTACCTTTGTCAGCCCAATTTGAGAACTCTTCCCAACGATCATCCCATCCAGCCTTATGCGCAGAAAGGTTTGCAACCATTGTGGCCAAAGCCACTCCCATTGCTCCCATTGCTGCTGATACTGAACCTCCACCTGGTGCAGGTGATTCTGAAGCAGTTTCAGTAATGAAGCCGGCAAGTGTCATATCCACCAGTTTCTTCTGGGTGTCGTCTTCAAGTATGTACTCAATAATCTTCTTCTTAGGATCAAATGGGTACAGTTCATCGAGCCCCATTGATTTAACCGCGATTTTAATAATTTCACTGTCGGCAATGCCCGTTGACCTACTCTGCTTGTGCAAAAAGTACTTCCCTGCATCAAGCATGGCTTGAAGTGGAACAACACCAACCAATTCTGAACCCGTAACCCTTAAACCTCTTTCTTGTGCTTTTTTACAGGTCTCCTCAAAGGCTATATGTAAAGGGGTAACGGTAATATCGGTAAGATTTATGGAGATTTGGGCTATCCCAAACTCATCAATAAACCATCCTATTGCTTTACAGGCTTTTAAACTACCCGGAGTCCATATTACATTTCCTTTTTCATCTACCGCTTTCTTACCTGTTATAGGGTTACCAATACGTTGTGCTCTGCCCTTTTCGCGAATATCGAAAGCAACAGCGTTTGCCCTTCGGGTTGAAGTTGTATTTAGGTTGATATTATATGCAAGCAAAAAGTTTCTGGCACCAACGGCGGTTACACCGCTTTTTGGATTGAATACAGCAGGGCCAAAATCGGGTTTCCACGCAGGATCCTGAAGGCGCTTTGGCAATGCCTCATACTCACCAGCTCTACAGTTAGCCAGATTACGCCTTTTTTCTTCAAACGCTGCAAACTCATAGCAAAAAACGCCAATGCCAAGCTCTTCGCCAATTCTCTTGGCAAGTTTACGTGCATACTCAACGGTTTGATCCATTGTTATATTTGCAACGGGAACCAATGGGCACACATCGGTTGCACCAAATCGGGGGTGAGCCCCCTTATGTTTGCTCATGTCGATTAATTCGGCGGCTTTTCTAATGGCTCTAAAGGCCGCTTCGCAAACCTCATCGGGCGTTCCAACCATGGTAACCACGGTGCGATTTGTAGCATGTCCAGGATCAACATCAATCAGCCTAACGCCTTCAACCGATTCAATTTCATTGGTTATCTGCTTAATAATATTCATGTCGCGTCCTTCACTAAAATTTGGAACGCATTCAATTAGCTGCTTAGTTTTCATTAATTTGATAGCGATTTAATTATTAAAAAAAGTAAATAAAAACAATATCTACTGTTCCGCAAAAACCTTTCGGAGTATATCTGTTACCCTTGCTGCTGGATCTTTTCGAATTAACACCTCCTCCTTGGCAATAAGGGTAAATAAACCTTCGATGGTTTTCTCGGTAATATACTCCTCAAGATTAGGATTCACCTGCTCTGCACCGGTTAGCACCGTTAACCTATTATAGTTCGTAACAATTGGGTTCCAATAGCTGGTAACATCTACTTTATTAATCGACTGCCTAACCACAGGGGTAAACTCTGCCTTAAGCTGGTTTGTGGTTTTGGCCTTTAGGTAATCCGTTGCAGCAGTTTCACTACCCTTTAGTATTCCCATTGCATCAGTAATGGTCATACCTAAAATAGCATCCTTAAAAATAGGAAGTGCACGCTTGGATGCATCCTCAGCTGCTCTGTTCAACGAAAGGATAAAGTTATCTACGGGTTTGTTCAACCCTGCCGACTCAAGCGTGTTTTTTACCTTAATTGCCTCGGGTGGAAATGCTACAAAAAGTAATGGATTTTTATAAAACCCATCGGTTTTAGAGGCAAAATCTACAGAATTACCTGCTCCAACTGTAAGCGCTTCCTTTAGTCCTTTTATAATCTCAGCAGAAGTTAATCCTTGGGTTTGCTGCGGAAGTTTAAAATCGGTAGGGAAGTTAAACTGACCACAACCACCAATTAAAAGAATTATAAAGAGCGAACAAACAAGGGGATAAATAAATTTTCTCATATCGCTTAATTTAGATATTAAAAAGGGGAAACCTTACTTCCACACTTCGCCGTTAAGAATAACCGTATCGATGAGATTTGTGGTATAAGCGTAAGGCATAAACTCGTAATTACTTATTGGCTTTGTGATGAACACATTGGCCACCTTTCCTCGTGCAATACTCCCATGCGTATTGCTTATCCCCATTGCATAGGCCGAATTAATTGTAGTTGCGTTAATAGCCTCTTCGGGAACAAGGCGCATTATAACACACCCCAACGACATAACAAACTTCATATCGCCACTAGGCGATGAGCCGGGATTATAGTCTGACGAGAGAGCGATGGGTAATCCTGCCTCAATCATTTTTCTGGCCGGAGGATACTCCATTCCAAGGAAAAACGCTGCACCCGGCAGAAGTGTTGGCATGGTATCAGAGTTTAGTAATGCTTGAATCTCATCATCCCCAGTAAACTCAAGGTGATCGACAGACAAAGCACCATACTTTACGCCAACCTGAATTCCGCCTGAAAAAGCAAGCTCGTTGGCGTGAATTTTCCCCCTAAGGCCATACTTTATTCCGGCCATAAGCATGCGTTCAGTTTGCTCGACAGTAAAAAAACCCTTATCGCAGAAAACATCGATGTAATCGGCTAGGTCTTCACTGGCTACAACAGGAATCATTTCATTGATAATTAAATCAACATACTCATCTTGCTTCCCTATATACTCAGCAGGCACCGCATGTGCCCCAAGGAAAGTTGATTTAATAGTTATTGGAGTGGTTTCTCTTAATCGCCTAATTACCCTTAGCATTTTAAGCTCATCCTCAACGGTAAGCCCATAGCCACTTTTAATTTCAACAGCCCCTGTGCCAAGGGAAATAATCTCGTTAACTCTTTGTAGGGACTGTTTATAAAGCTCATCCTCTGAAGTGTTATGAAGAAGCTTGGCAGAATTGAGAATTCCTCCTCCCCTTTTGGCAATCTCTTCGTAGCTAAGACCTCTGATTTTATCAACATACTCAATTTCTCGGCTACCAGCATATACAAGGTGTGTATGAGAGTCGCAGAAAGAAGGAAAAACCATTTTGCCTTTGGCGTCAATTATTTGAACACCTCCAGCGGCTTTTGGAGCATTATCCATGGTGCCAAAATCTTTAATAGCTCCGTTTTCAATCAGCAAATAAGCGTTATCAATAGTATTTAGCGATGCCATATCGGCTCCAGCTACCCACTTTCGAGGTGATTCCTCAACCTGAATCAACTTTTTGATGTTTTTTATAAGTATTGTCATCGGTAAAATTATTTTGGCACTAAATTAGTCTTTTTAGACTGAAAAGAAAAAAAGGACTAGTATCTCCAGCCTTTAATTACTTGATTCAAACAAGACTCTAATTAAGAAACTTTATCGTTTAATATCCTTTGTAGAGAAAGCATCTCGTCGCGATGACGGGCTGCCTCAATAAAATCGAGCTGCTTGGCAGCAGCCTCCATGGCTTTTTTTGCCTTTTCGAGCGCCTTTTCAAGTGCAGGAACAGACATAAGCATAACCACAGGGTCGGCAGCAATATCAGCCTTTTGAGGTTCAATATAATAAGGTTTAGGTGATGATTTACGTCCAATCCCCTCACCTAGTATCGACTTGTGTGCCTTAACAATCTGACGAGGGGTTATTCCATTTACCTCATTGTATTTGAGCTGTTTTTCCCTTCTTCTGTTGGTTTCATCAATGGTAAACTGCATCGACTTAGTAATCTTTTGGGCATACATAATAACTTTCCCGTTAATATTTCTTGCAGCCCTTCCAGCTGTTTGAGTGAGCGCTCGAGCCGACCGTAAAAACCCCTCCTTATCAGCATCGATAATTGCCACCAAAGATACCTCGGGCAAATCGAGCCCTTCGCGCAGAAGATTTACTCCAACCAGCACATCGAAAACACCATTGCGTAAATCTTCCATAATTTCAACCCGCGCAATAGTTTCAACATCGGAGTGGATGTAACGACACCGAATATCAAGTCTATCTAAATACTTCACTAGTTCCTCGGCCATTCGTTTGGTTAACGTAGTAACCAACACCCGCTCGTCCTTTTCTGCTCTCGCATTAATCTCTCCAACCAAATCATCAACCTGATTTAAACTTGGTCTAACATCTATTATAGGATCAAGCAGCCCCGTTGGACGTATTAATTGCTCAACAATTACCCCCTGACTGCGCTCCAGCTCGTAATCCGATGGTGTTGCGCTAACATATATTTGCTGACCAACAACTTCCTCAAACTCTTCGAACCTGAGCGGTCTATTGTCGATTGCTGCAGGCAAACGAAACCCATACTCCACCAGATTCTGCTTACGGGATTTATCGCCTCCATACATTGCCTTAATTTGTGATAGGGTAACGTGACTCTCATCAATTATAGTGATGAAATCCTTGGGGAAATAATCAAGCAGGCAAAAGGGTCGAGTACCAGGCTTACGGCCATCGAAATAGCGAGAATAATTTTCAATGCCAGGACAATATCCCAATTCCTTAATCATCTCAATATCGTACTCAACCCGCTGTTTTATCCTTTTAGCCTCAATGTGCTTACCTATCTGCTTAAAAAACTCAATTTGTTCAACTAAATCATCCTGAATTTGAGATATAGCCGAATTTATACGTTCACGAGTGGTAACAAAAATATTGGCTGGATAAATGCTAATCTCAGTCAGTTCCTCGATGAGTTGGCCCGACATAGGATCGTATTTTTCGATTCCCTCAATCTCATCACCCCAAAAAATAATACGATAGGCAAAATCACCATACGCAGCAAAAACATCTACGGTATCGCCCTTAACACGAAAAGTACCGTTCTTGAATTCGACCTCATTCCGTGAGTAAAGACTATCCACCAAGTTCCGCAGCAAAACATTACGGCTAATCTTTTGCCCTTGAGCAATATTTATGGTGTTGCTATGAAAATCATCGGGATTCCCAATACCGTATATGCAGGATACGGAAGAGACAACCACAACATCTTTCCTGCCAGAAAGCAGAGCTGAGGATGTGCTTAAGCGCAATTTCTCAATCTCCTGATTTATCGATAAATCTTTTTCAATATAGGTGTCAGTGACCGGCAGGTAGGCTTCCGGTTGGTAATAATCGTAGTACGACACAAAATACTCAACGGCATTATTGGGAAAAAATGATTTAAACTCACCATAAAGTTGAGCTGCCAAGGTTTTGTTATGGCTTAGGACAAGAGCCGGTCTGTTAACCTGAGCCAAAACATTTGCTACAGTAAATGTTTTCCCAGAACCGGTAACCCCCAAAAGTGTTTGAAAACGATCGTTACGATTTAACCCATCAACAAGCTGCGCAATCGCATGGGGCTGATCGCCAGTTGGCTGAAAATCGGATGTTAGTTCAAACTTCATAAATACTAATGAATTGCAAAAATAGCTGAAATTTCTGCCATTGAAAAACGGAGTCTTGTATTGATTTAATCAAAAAAAGTGATGCCATAGTACGCATCACTTTTTCGGGTCTAGGTTGGTTTTAGGTGTATTGCTTTAGTTAGAATATATTACAGTTTCAAGTATTCCTTGGGCTATGCCCTTTTTAAAATAATAATCCATGGTTTCGAGCAAAAGATTTGGTTCAATAGGCTTAGTAATATACGCATTGCATCCTGCATTGAAACATTTCTCCTTATCTTCTGTAAAAACACAAGCCGTTTGAGCAATTACAGGCGTACTTGGCTTTATATGCTTAATTTGCTGAGTAGCCTGCAACCCATTTAAACCTTTTAGGCGAATGTCCATTAGAACTAAATCGATGTGGGTGTTGTTTTGAAAAAAAACAACTGCGCTATCGCCATCCTCAGCCACAAGAATCTTTGCGCCAGTTTTAGACAATATCGCTTTGAGTAGCATTAAACTGGAAGTGTCATCCTCCACTACCAAAACAACTTTATCCTGCCATGTATAAACTTTCTTCACTTTTTACGCCTTTTAAACGGTATGCAAGTTATAGCTAAAAAGTTATAATTCACAAATATCTAAACCACTTTATGTAAATAACAAACCTAATACTTGTGATTAAAACAACAGTTAACAGGCTGTTAACCTCAAGAAAAACAAGCATATACGCCTGTATATCTGACTCTTATCGAAACATAAGATAGCATCCAAGCCCCCATTAAACATTAATGAAAAAGTTATCAACAATATCGAAAATAATCTATTAAAACCCGTTTAACTTCATAGTTACAGTGGGTATAAGCAGCAAAAAACCCAGTATTATAACAATTAGGATTAAAGGCCAAACCCACTTTACCCATTTATGGTAAGGTACTCGAGCAACCCCGAGTACGGCAATTAGCACCCCAGAGGTGGGTGTAATCATGTTGGTGAAACCATCGCCAAACTGAAATGCCATTACGGTTGCCTGTCGCGATATTCCAATTAAATCGCTGAATGGAGCCATAATAGGCATGGTAATGGCTGCCTTTGCAGAGCCTGAGGGGATTACAACATTTAAAGTAGTCTGAATCAGGTACATAACTCCAACTGAGGCTATATTACCAAAGTTTCCCATGGCTTTAGAAAGACCATAGAGAATGGAATCGATAACACCACCATCTTCAAGAATTACAATAATCCCCCCCGCAAGCCCAACAATAATAGCTGCGGACAGAATATCCTTAACCCCCTCGAGAAAAAGTTTAGCAATATCATCGGCTCCTTTTTTTATTGAAACACCACTAGCAATACCCATGGCAAGGAAAAGTGTTGCTATCTCCATTACGTACCATCCGTAACCCATTACACCTATAATGAGGAAAAGAATAGTGTACCCTAATAGTAGTAGTATGAAAAAGTGTACCGATTTGCGAAGCGCTAGGTAACCCAAAATAGCAAAAAGCACTGTAAAAACGGGTATTAACACTAAACTAGTACTGCTGTTACCTACATTTAAAGTTGTATTTGGATATAGAAACGAGAATATGGTAAGGGCTCCCAGAATAAATGCATAAACGCCCCAAGCAATTCGCGGCGTATAGTATTTGACCTCTTCCGACTCATTCTGCTCTCGATTTCGCCAATACTCATCCTCAGCATATACAGGAGAATTTTGAGGCTTATTTTTTATTTTTTTTGCATAGATTAGCACAAAAGCAACGCCTACAACGTTGATAATAATCCAACTAAAAATACGATACTCTATACCGGAGAAAAGAGGAATATCGGCAAGTCCTTGAGCAATGCCAATGGTAAATGGATTTAGGATTGCACCCGCAAAACCAAGGTGAGCAGCAACGTAAACCATGCATACTCCAATAATTGAATCGTATCCCATTGATATTGCCAGCGGAACAATAATAATTGCAAAAGCAATGGTCTCCTCACTCATTCCAAAGACTGCCCCAAAAATGCTAAACATCAGCATTATTAATACGATAATTATATTATCGACACCCACAACTCGCATAAGCCTATTACGCTCAAGCCTTTTGGTGTACTTTAAGAATGAAAATATGCCAATATCAATTGCTCTACTCTTATTCATTATCCAAAACGCTCCTCCAATCATCAGTATAAAAACTATAATATCGCTCTGTTTTACAAAACCCTTGAAAAGCGCAGAGAAAACCTGCCACGTCTGAGGCTCTGGCTTAAAACTTTCCTTAACCGTGTCGGGCAAATCCTGATTGTAGCGAAAAACCATCTCAGACTTTTTAATTCCATCAACCTCTTTAGCCACTTCGATGTATTTGCCTGATGGTATAAACCAGGTCATTATTGCTGCAATAACAATAATTGCAAAAACGATAACATAGGTATGTGGTACTTTTTTAAGCATGTTTTATAGTCCTTAGAAGTAAATTATTTCAAAAAAGGGGTACCTTAGCCGCCATCCATCATAACAACAGAATATCATTGTTCCCCTAAATGCGGGGGCAAAAATATACATTTGTTACAAACTTTCTATACAAAAGTAGAAACCCTATTGTTAATGAACAGAAATATAGTAACATGCTGTCATAAAAACCAACCAAAAACAACTCTGCAATTTTATTGTTTAAATGGTTAAGATGCTTTAACCTTCAAAAACTTGCACTCATCACTATATAAAACACTTAGATGATATTATTTGAGAATAAGAGTAACTTAATTACCAATATATGGGCTTTTTTGGGATATATAGCAACTGCTGTTTTTGCTTACTATCTGCTAAACCAATCAACCTATTACATTTACTTTTGGCTTCCCATTGGACTTAGTGTTTTTTTTATGCTTTACAAGGGTTTTAGAGTACTTGTAGGACTATCTGCTGCTACTATAATTTCGCATTTCACACTCATTAGCCTTACACAAAGTCCTGAACCTTTGTCTACCACACTACTAATGGCTGTTGCACTATCCGTAGTTGAGATAGCCGCTGTTACAATTGTTTTTTATACAATAAATAGAAAGAAATACAATTTTTACCAAAACATTATTTACCTAAATAATCATAGGATTACGGCTATTTCAATCGTTATCCCATTCCTTTTATCAATCGCTCAGTTTTTGTTGTTATTTATTTTCCTACAAATCCCCGTATCTTTTAGCTTGTTTCTCCCCTTGCTTTTTGGGAACGCTCTTATCTTTTTCCTATCCATTTATTTTTCCAAAGCATTTCTTAATATTAAGAACAGCATTGAGCAAAAAACAAATAGCCTTCATATTACCCTTGCATTAGGGTTGCTTTCTATAATTACTACAGCAGTGCTCTTACCACAATTTATAGCCTCAACCCACATAGAAGCAATTGCATTTACTATAATAGTAGTTACATTTTTTTATGCAGCAATATATTTGCCTTTTATTGCATACTCTACATTTATACTTGTGTCAATCAATGGATTGATATTCCTGTTTAGCAATTATAGCCTACTGTTGTTTGACCAAATAAACCATTCGGAACTATTTGCGGCAACTCTTCTTATTGCATATTTTGCTCAAAATGCAAGGAACAGAATTGGCAAAAACATAAACGATGAGGATAAGCGGCAAATAAAAGAGTATAGTAAACTAAACGATAGGCTACTAACCGAAATTGAAAAGTTAGGCAATACCCAAAGAGAAATAAAGCAAAAGCAAGAAATATTAACTGATGCACAAGCTATTAGCGGAATTGCCACGTGGGAATACATCATTACCTCTAAAAAATTCAACTGGATAACATACGACACCAGCGACCCGCTATTTGACTTTAATATTGATAAACTATCAATTAACAAAATTAAAACAATAATCCATCCCGATGACCTTAAGCAAATTGTCAACCTAAACAAGTTAAAGAGTGTAGAGAATGCTGATTTTGAATTTGAGGTAAGAATTCTTAGCCACAACAGAGGATATAATTACTACTGGATTAAAGGGCAGGTATTTAACAGTGATAATAGGACTGGAAAGGTGCTTGGAATGATAATGGATATAACTAATCGAAAGGAATCGGAACAAATACTGTTAGAGCGGGAGCAGCGATACCAAGCGCTATTTGACTCTAATATTGACCCCATTAGCGTTGTGGATGCCCACTCGGCTATAATACATGATGTTAATCCTGCTTTTGAGAGAGTTTACGAATATAGTCGGGAAGAAATAATAGGAAAGAGTTACATGACCCTATCAGATAAGCCCAGCGAAACTAAGTCAACCATTGAGATTGGACGAAACAAAGGGCATTTTAGGGTAATGGAACGGTTACACATGAAAAAAAGCGGAAAAAAATTCTATATCGAATCGAATGTAACAAAGCATATTTTGGATGGTAAAGAGATGCTCTTTATTATTACCCACGATATTACCCGCAGAAAAGAGTCGGGAGAAAAGATTGCAGAGCGAGAGCAAAAATTTCGAACTTTCTTTGAATCTGATTTAATTGGCATGGCTGAAGTATCGTTTACAAAGGAGTTTATCTCTTTCAATAATCAGCTAACAAAAATTCTAGGATATTCTCAGCATGAGCTCCTAGGAAAAAACCTTGATGAGCTAACGCACCCCGAGGACGTTCATACCGAGAGCAAACTATTTAATCAGGTTATTACCCACAAATCAGAAGGTTATTCCATTGAAAAACGTTTTATTGCTCGAAATTCTGTACCCATTCACTGTAAGGTAAGCCTCAAAAGCATAAAAGACGCACTGGGAAGCATCTCCCATTTCATTATTCTGGTTGAAGACATATCCGTTGAAAAGAGAACCGAATTAGAACTTAAAAATAGCCGAGCCAAATTAAGCCAAGCACAAGCTGTGGCTAAACTGGGCAGCATTTGGTTTTACCCTGGAATTGATACTGTTACATTTACTACTGAAGCATATAAAATACTAGAATTTGGGGAAAAACGCCCCGTAATTACAAGAAAAGATTTTTTTAGAAGCTTAATACCAAACCCAAGTTTCAATTTTGAAAAAAACATCTGCGATTTGGAAAATGGGATTCCTGTAAAAGGAGATTTTGAGCAAGCGTTTATAACACCAAATGGGGATGTAAAGCATATCCTATCTAATTTCGGAATAACAAAGGATGATAAAGATAACGTTAAAGAGGTACTGGTTACCCTTGCCGATATTACTCGGATAAAAGAGGCAGAAATGGCATGGCAAGAAGCAAATACGCTAAAAGACCAACTCTTTTCAATAATTAGCCACGACTTGCGTTCGCCCATTAGCTCAATTAGCCAACTTGTTGAAATTTACGCTAGTAAGGAAGATAAGATGGATAAAGAAACTAAGGAATCGGCACTTAACACCCTGCAAACAACTAGCAAAGAAACATATGCTTTGCTCGAAAACTTGCTTGAATGGGCAAATTCACAACGAACAGACATCTATAAACCCAAAAGAACAAATCTTGCGCCTTTATTTGACCAAATAATTGCCCTGAGCATAGGAGCTGCAAATGCTAAAGGGATTAATGTCGTAAAAGATATTGAAGATAATATCCCCGTTTTTGTGGATGAAGAGATGATAAAAACTGCGCTAAGAAATTTGGTAACCAATAGCATAAAATTCACCCCAAATGCAGGTACTGTTAGCATATCGTCCAATTCAAAAGGGGACAGTATTGAAATTTCCATAGCAGATTCTGGAGTTGGCATACCCGAAAATAAAATTCCAATACTTTTTGATAACAACTTTAACTTCACATCATTAGGCACAAATAAAGAGAAGGGAACTGGGCTGGGACTGAAACTGGTGAAAAACTTTATTGACAAAAATGGCGGAAAAATACATGTTGAATCCATTGAAGGTCAGGGCTCAACCTTTACTATCACTTTACCAAAATACATCGGTGATTAGGCACCTGATTAGCTTACACCATTAATTAAACATGCTTTCCGAATTTTTTATACATTAGCAAAAAAAATACTTAGTATGAAAATCACTATCCTAATCGTTTTTTATGTTTTTTCCCCACTGCTAATTCTGCACCTATGCCATAGGTTTAAGTTTATCAATAAACTTGGCGCAGTATTTATTGCCTACCTCCTTGGGTTAATTATTGGAAACATTGGAATTCTTCCCGAGGGAAGTGCTAAAGTTCAGGATTTAGTTACAATGATTACTATTCCACTGGCCATTCCCCTACTACTCTTCTCGGCCAATATCAAAGAGTGGAGTAAACTCGCAAAGAGCACTTTTCTCTCCCTATTCATTGGGATACTCTCGGTAACGATTATTGTAACAATTGGTTTCTTCCTTTTTAGGGGAAAAGGAATGCCCGAGGCATGGAAGATTTCGGGTATGCTGGTTGGCGTTTACACTGGCGGAACACCAAATTTGGCAGCACTAAAAATAATGCTCAACATCGATGCCGACACCTATGTGCTTACCCACACTTACGATATGGCTATTTCGGTAGCCTACTTAGCCTTTCTAATGACCATTGGGCAAAAGGTAATCCGCATTTTCCTAAAGCCATTCCCCGTTAAAAAGACAGATGATGTTGAAAAGGACTTTGACGGTAAAGACCCTTACCAAGGAATGCTTACCCGAAAAAAGTTTATTCCTATTCTTTGGGCTGCCCTAGTTTCGGTAATTATTTTTGCCGTTGCAGGGGGTTTAAGCCTACTCGTTTCTGAAAACCAGCAAATGGTTGTTGTAATACTTGCTATTACAACCCTTAGCATAGTAGCATCGATGATACCTAAAATCAATAGGATTGATAAAACCTTTGAAGCGGGAATGTACTTAATCCTAATCTTCAGCCTTGTTGTAGCCTCAATGGCCGATATTAGCCGATTTGCCGGTCTAACCCCAGGCCTGTTTGGTTATATCACCTTTGCCGTATTCGGCTCGTTAGTTCTACACGTGCTCCTTTCAAAAGTATTTAAAATTGATGCAGATACAACGATGATAACATCAACAGCGCTAGTTTGCTCACCACCCTTTGTTCCTGTAATTGCAGCTGCTATTGGGAATAAAAAAGTTATCGTATCAGGTTTAACAGTTGGCATTATTGGCTATGCCGTTGGCAACTATTTGGGTTATATTATAGCAGAAGCTCTGAAATTTTTCTGATGCCATAAAATCTGCAAAAAACAAAATCGGGTTATAGAATGATATTCATTCATAACCCGATTTACACTTTTAATACTCCAAGTCTAGAATAGAAAATTCAGCCCTATATAAGTTCCACTTTTGCCATCGCGTTCATCGAAGGGGCGACCATGGTCAATGGCAATGATAAAGTTTCTGTTCATTACAATTCTAAGGCCAGCACCGTAGCTCATGTGGAGCGATTCCTTATCATCGCTAAAAATTTCATCCTTTGTCGGGGTGTTCTCAGGTGTTTGCCAGTTGTAAGTATCCCAATTAACATCGCTAGTGCTAAACTTAATGGGTGTAACTACCTGCCCAGCATCAACAAAGCCATTTAACGACAGATAAAAATTTTGATTGATGAACTGGAAGCGAACAAATTTCCAACGGAGTTCAAGGTTTGCCCAGGCAATACCATCACCAATAACCCGATTACGAACAACACCGCGAACAGATTTCCCTCCACCAAGGCCTTCGGAAGTTGACCCGCGTAAAATTAGCGTAGTAATACTAGGTTGCAAGTAGAAGGGACAAGCACCAAACACAGTTCCCTGATACCCTAAACGGTATGCAAAAGTAAGCCGCTCTGGAAAGAGTGTAAAGTATTGACGGTGGGTTAGGTTAAATTTCATGTGCTGAAACTCGCTGCCAATTCCCATAAACGAAGGGGCATAAGAAAAAACAGCCTCTGTCCATATCCCCCTATTGGGGTTTGGCTCATTATCGCGGGTATCGTAAACTACCCCAGCCTTAAGGTATGTAACAAAACTGCCCTCAGCCTCATCGGCCGAAATAATACCCCAATTTATGTAGTGCTGATAAAGTGAAGGAATATCTGGCAATTTATCCTCATCATCTTTCCCCTTATTAAGCTTATCGATATCAACTGAGCCTATTTGATAATTAAACATTCCTATTCCGGCAGCCCAACCAAAATTCTCAATGGGAAGTTTACCCTGCAAATCGACCGAGAATCGGAATAGTTTTCTATCGTACTTGTAAAATGCTCTGGATAGATAGTTGTCGGGAGCATCACTATCAACCCAAGCAGCATTATACTGAGATTCGTACCCATTAAACCCGTAAAAGTCATACATCTTATCAGTTAATAGGCTTAAATCTGTGGTAAACCTTACCCCTGGTATCAAATGCTTTGTATCGAAGAAAATTCTGTTTATACCGCTACCCTTTGTAAAGCGCGACCACTCGACGTATAGATTGTGCTTAAAACTTGGGTACATGCTACCATCACCATAGTTAAAAATATTGAGCAGTGCACCGTACTGAAAGCCAAGGTCTGAGTCAAACGACACAGCAGGGAGGCCACCAAAGTTCCAGCCTGTTTTTACCTTTTCTTCTTTACTCCCTTTGGTACTCTCCTGACTATTAGCACTAAAAGCAAGTAGCAAAGTGACTACCAGAGCTAAAGTAAAATGTTTAAAATTCATGGTTGAAGGTTTTAGTTTTTCAAATGTACTTATTTTATTAAATAATCGAATTAGGCTTCTCAAAAAACATCTGTTTTAAATATAGTTTACTTTGCTTTTAAAAGATTAAAAGATACTTTTGGCACTACCACAACTGCTAATATTTAATTCTATGGTGGTAATGGAAGATTTTCAGAACAGGGTATTTTCTTTTTTTAAGTAGCAGACATTTCTTCCTATTCCATGCTTTTTATTGAGTTTTGAAGCACATCTGAACATTAAAATTTTACTTAATGAAAATTATTTGCATAGGGAGGAACTATACAGAGCACACCAAAGAGATGGCATCGCCAGTGCCTGATAAACCTGTTTTTTTCTTTAAACCCGACACCGCACTTTTGAGGAACAATCAACCATTTTTCTATCCCCTTTTCTCAAATGAGGTTCATCATGAAGTGGAGGTTGTTATTAAGATTAATCGCTTGGGAAGAAATATTGCAGAGAAGTTTGCCCACCGTTACTATAACGAAATTGGGTTGGGCATTGATTTTACGGCCAGAGATTTACAGCAAGAATGCAAGCAAAAAGGGCTACCCTGGGAAATATCAAAAGCCTTTGACGGTGCCGCACCCATTAGTAATTTTGTTAATATAGAAACCCTTGGTGACATAAAAAGCATTGACTTTTGGCTTGATAAGAATGACGAAACCGTACAACGAGGGAACACATCGCAAATGATTTTTAGTGCCGATAAGCTTATTGCATACCTATCGCAGTTTGTTACCCTAAAAATTGGTGATTTAATCTACACAGGAACGCCCTCGGGGGTTGGCCCCATTAAAATTGGCGATAGGCTGAAAGCCTATATGAACGATAACCTTATGCTCGATTTTTTTATTCGCTAGCGAGTTGCAGCAGCACTCTTACCCGCCAACCATCCTGTTGAATAGGCAATTTGCAGATTGAATCCTCCGGTTGCACCATCTAGGTCCAGAACTTCACCTCCAAAGTATAATCCTTTCACAAGTTTCGATTCCATGGTATGCGGATTAACCTCTTTAAGCGAAACTCCACCCGCTGTGGCTATTGCCTCGTTCCAAGGACGATAGCCGGTTACACTAAAACGCTTTTCCTTTAACCAAAGCCTAATAAGTTTACGGTCGTCTGATGAAGTTCTAGAAACAATTTTCTGGAATGCTATCCCCAACTCGTCAAGCATTATTTCGGCTAACTGCTTGGGCAACAACTTGCGTGCTAAATCAATCATGCCCATTTTTGGATTCCCATCAATCTCTCGAAGCAAGCGTTTATCTATTTTTTCATGATTTAATGCAGGCTTAAAATCAATCTCCAATTCAACATCTCTCCCATCATCTAAAAAGCCTACAACCTCCCTGCTTACCCTTAACGCTATTGCACCGCCAAGGCCATAGGGCATATTCTCCAATTCGCCAAACTCTTGACTTATCTTTTTTCCGTCTACAAATACAGATAAATTAACATTTTTAAGGAGGAGCCCTGAAGCGGTATCATACACAGGGCTAGTCTCTAAACCAACTAACGTAGGCCTTAAAGGGGTAATTCTGTGACCGCATTTTTCTGCTAATAAAAAGCCTTCACCTGTTGAACCTGTTGCAGGGTAAGATTTCCCTCCGGTTGCCAGCACAACGCTTTCGCACTGTACCAAATGCTCTCCATTTGCTTTGTAAGCAACAAAACTAATGCTATTGTTAGTGAGATTAATGGCAGTTACTGTGGCGTGGCAAACAATGCTAACTCCGAGTCCTTTAGCCCAACGGATTAAAGCCTCGGCAACATCCCAAGCTTTTCCGCTAGTAGGGAAAGCCCTCTGACCTCTTTCTACAACTACACCAACCCCCTGGGATTCTATCAACTCAATTATATCATTGCTAAAAAATTCGCCGAAAGCATCTCTCAAGAAACGGGGTTCAGGTTTTATTTCGGCTAAAAACTCATCAAGAGGTTTAAGGTTCGTTATGTTGCATCGACCTTTGCCAGTTATCCGAAGTTTTCGAGCTGGTTTTTCCATTTTTTCTAAAACCAGTACCCTTGCACCTTCCATTGCTGCCTTTCCGGCAGCAAGTAATCCTGCCGGACCAGCACCAATCACCACTACATCATACTGCCTGTTCATTATCATTTGGAATTTAACCTATATACTGGATAACGCAAGTAACTTTTCTCGAAATACGGTGAGCGTTCGTAAAAAAAACTAAGCTGTCTGTATGAGTTATTAGCAAATTCTTTATCAGATTTTCTTTTGTTTTCAAATTCGACTCTAAGTTCTTCGTCGTTATCAAGCATCTGTTGGGCAAAATCTTCGAATACATAAGGGGAGAAATACTCCTTACGTTGCAAGATTGAATCGAAAAAATTCCATGCAAAAAACGAATCATCGGCCTGTGGCTCCAGCATCTCTACAATATAAGAATTTGTAACCTGATTGGTTGGGATTATATAATCACCCTTAAAAAACTGTATACTCTGCTCCACTGTTCTTACTTCAACATTATAATGCAGGTAATTTCCGTTGTATGGTGTAGGATGCGTATCGTAATCGGTTATATAATATGCCTCAACCTTCATTAAGGTATCGTGCTCAACGCGTTCAAAACGAACGCCATTGATGCTAAGCCTAAGAATAACCTCATGCCAGGCCTGTGGAATAATATAGAAGTCGGGCGTTGTTATGCTTAACTTAGGCAGGTAATGTCTATAGTACGGAATATTTTTGGTAAAGGGTTTATCCCTATCGTATCGGAGTCGTTTGCCACCAGTTATTTTGCTATCGATATACTCCGCCTCGTAACCCTTAAACTCAATCTCCTCAACTCGGGTACTGTCAAGTTCGTGGCGAATTGTAAACTCTTTTTGAGCCTTAACAAACTCATCCGACTGGCTTTTTGCCTTAGTAAGCAAAGCACCTCTATCGTTTGAATAATCAATTGCGGCCTTAATAAATTCATAGGTAGCCAAAACTCTTTCCTTAAAAGGCTTAAACATATGAGCTTCAGTTGTAAAGGTAATGGTATTAAAAAGCCGTCCATAACCTGTAGTGTAACGGGGAGAATTAAGGTATAGCTGAAGTCCACTTTCGGGTGTTTGACCCATAGGCGATATGTAGGATATCATCTCATATCCCGAGCCTTCCATAGAGTTGTAAAGGAATGGTTCAAGGTCTTCGCTCAACAAGCTACCAAGCATAGGCGATAACTCTTGTGGATGTTGAGAAAGTAGGGTCATTACATATTGGTAATCGGCGCCATTTGTTGTATGGGTATCTATCAGTAAATCGGGTTTCCATTGATGAAATATCCTAGCAAAGGTTTGCGCATTCTTGCTTTTCATTGGGGCAAAATCACGATTCAGATCTAAATTTTTGGCATTTGCCCTAAACCCTTGCTCCTGTGGCCCATTCTGGTTTGCTCTTGAATATGGTGAACGATTAAGTGCACCTCCCACGTTGTAAATGGGAATAATGCAAAGAATTGTACTATCCATTTTCTCCCAAAGTCCATCTTTTTTCCCAAGAATATCACGAGCCAACTTTACGCTGGCATCAACACCGCATGGTTCGCCGGGGTGAATCCCATTACTCACCATGATGACCCTAAAACCTTTCTCTTTGATGGCATCAGGACTAAAGTTTTTGGTTTTTGATATAACAAAAAGATGAAGAGGCAGACCTATGTCGGTGCTACCATAGTTTAACAGTTTGGCCGTTAAGTGCTCTTTTGCTAGAGCTTTGTAGGCTTCTATAGTTTCAGCATAGGTTAAGCTATAGTTATCCTCGTACCGAAGAGTAACCACGGGAGTTCTTTTTGTACTTACCTTAACTATTTGTCGTGCAATAAATATTAAGGCCAATGAGCCAATAACAGAGTAAAAAAATAGGCTAAAAACTTTTTCATCCAGATATTATTTTCAATTTATTTAAATACCAACACAAGATACTTACAATAAAGCAATTACATTCTATTAAAAATGTGCATTGCTAATGGTAAGCACATCACAACAGTGTATATTTGATGCTTAATAGGTTTTAAGTTTAAAATAAGAGTAAAATTACATGTTTTCTGCAAAGTTATAATAAAACGAATACCTATAACATTGCGGTATGGGGCTATTCAATCTCATTTTTCAGCTGCTTAAACCAATCCAAAATTGGCCCTTGCTGCAACATACTTATTTCATTATCTATATTTTGCTCTATCGAATACCCTTTTTCAATAATATTACGAATAATTGACCTAGCAAAATAAGTATGGTTGCCTAAATTTATAGTTTTATTGTTCAGTTCGTAATCCAGATTCTTAAAAAAGCAAACTGCATCATGGTATCGTTTCGTATGATATTGTGTGAAATCCGAATTATCGTTAATAAGTTTCCTGAAATTCTCGAACCTGTTTGCCATATTGGGCAAAACCATTTGCGGGATTGCCTCTAGCGCATTACCCCTTATGGAGTAGATTTCAATAAATCTGTAAACGCCAATTATTCCAAAAGCATCCAGATCATCGGCTGTTGATAATAGCCGAGTAAGCTGCAACGCTGGCGAGACATTCTTAAAGCCATTCACTCGTATACTTTTATCGTCGTGGTGCTCAATGGCAAAATTAACCATAGCAAGATTATCAATTTGCAAGTTAGGGTTCTGGTTAAAAAACTCCTTACAGATTTCCAAACTCATAAAACCGTGCTTTTCGCTATTATCAATAGTTAAACCGGTATCGTGAAAAAGGCTGGCAACAAGTAATTGCTCCACATTAATTGCAGGATTAATATCAGGATAAACACTGGGCTGTACCATTAAACTTTTACAGTTATGCCAAACCCTGATATGATGCGATATATCGTGTGAAGGAAGATGAATGTTTTTATAAACAGACCTAAGAAAACGACAAATAGGATTAAGCCATTTAGTTTCGAGTTGGCTAAAGTTGTGGGTCATCTATTAGTATACAATAAATCAATGCTTGATATTAATACGAACAAAGGCAGAGAAAAACTCACTGCCTTTGTCAAAAAATCTCACACAAAACAACGACTATACTTCCGCTTTTGACTCTTCTATTATTTCGTATGCTAAGTCAAGTATAGTAGTATCGTCGAGTGTAACAATTCCTCCGTCGGGTCCTTGTTCATGATGAAATCCAACAGATTCACCATTTTCCCAGTTGGTTCCACCAAAATAATTTCGCACGGTTTCTGGATTCAGATTCAACTTCTCTGCAATAATCTGCATGGTACCATCAGGCAACTGGTCTTTAACCTTCCTGAGTTCATTAAATGTGATTGTTTTCGACATATCCCAAATTTTTTATTTAATGAATGAATTACTTGCTATAAAAATACGAATTACATCTTTAAAAAAAAATAATACAGATGATATTAACCTAACTTAACCAAATAAGAACATAAAGTAATAGCAACAATCTAAGCAACACCTCAAACCGAGTTACAATTTGAAAGGGTAGTATCTTTTAATACTTTTGCAAGAGAATTTGCCAAGATTTACTTTTTTGTCCCTATGTATGATTAACGAAAATAAAGGGTATTTGTTTTAGATTTTTGCAATTCTATTTAGACGAAACTATAAAAAACGTATAGCCATAGATATTGTCAAATATGCGATCGAATTTAAAAATGTTTGTAACCGATTTAGACGGCACCCTTTTGAACGACCAAGGTACTGTAAGTGAAGAGGATATCAATACACTAAAAAAACTTGGCAATCAAGGAGTAATCAGGGTAATAGCAACAGGCCGATCGCCCTACTCCTATTCAAAAGCACTTCCTGACGATTTCCCTGTGGATTACCTAATCTTTTCGTCGGGTGCAGGTGCAGTTGATCTTGAAAAGAAAAGCCTTATCTATAAAACCGAACTATCAACAGATCAAGTACAGTTGATTGTAAATGAGCTAATGCGCCACAAAGTAGATTTTATGGTACACGAACCAATACCCTCTAACCATAGGTTTCTATACTATCGATCGGGCGAGAACAACCCCGACTTTGATCGCAGGTTAGCTGTTTACCAACCTTATAGCCAACCTTTTGCACCTGGTGTGGAGTATGGCTCGTCGGCAGCACAAATCATTGCAGTGCTCCCGCACGATATTGAATGGTTCGAAAAATTAAAATACTGCTTCCCCGAGCTAAAAGTTATCCGTGCAACCTCACCACTGGATGGACATTCAATATGGATGGAAATTTTTAGGCGTGATGTTTCAAAGGCCTCTGGCATTGAACATATTTGCAAACTCATTGGCGTAAAGTCGCATGAAGTGGTAACCATTGGAAATGACTATAATGATCTGGATATGCTAAACCATTTCTCCAATAGTTACGTGGTATCTAATGCTCCCGAGGAACTAAAAAAACTATTTAAGGTTGTTAAATCGAATAACGAGTCGGGATTTACAGATGCGGTAAACAAGGCGCTAGGAGTTAGCCCTTTATGCGCTGCTCATTAGTTTGCTGATTAACGCCACGATGCATGCTCACCAATGAAACTTCGCAATGTACTAATCATTTGATTTTAAGCCCCAACTACAATATTCGTAGTCTGCCTTGCTAACACCAAAAGACTATATAATGCCGTGCTTTTTAAACTCATCAACAAACTGCATATCGATATTTTGAATGTGGTTTATTAACCAATCTCGCAGGAAAGACACCACCTCAACCGAAATGTTTTGCTGGCCCGAAGCCAGCGTTTGTTGAAAAGAGTTTACCCTATGGGCAAAACCTTCATGAGTCTTTCTATGTTTTTCAAGTCCTTCAAATCCAATACTTGCCATCAGAATCTCCTCCCGATTAAAATGCACTATTGCATACTCCGAAAGCCCTTTTACAATATCATCAATAACACTTTTCCCTTCGCCCTTACTGATGGCGCTATAAAGATTTTCAATCATCGAAACTAAGCTACGATGATCGTTATCGATACTCATAACACCAGTTTCATATTTAGACTGCCACACTATAAAACTCATAGTATTTTTTGATTTGAGTTATAAAGCTGCTTTACAAGTTTATCAATCAATAAACTTGTAGCCAACTCCCTTTATTGTTTTAATATACTCCTCTCCTATCTTTTTGCGGAGTTTGCGTATGTGTACATCAATGGTTCTTTGGCCAACAATAATGTTATCGCCCCAAACTAACGAGAAAATCTCATCACGAGTAAAGACCTTGTGAGGTCGACTGTGAAGAAGTGTTAGAAGTTCAAACTCCTTCTTTGGAAGGCTAATTTCCGTCGTGTTTTTAACAACCACGAATCTTTCTTTATCAATCTGTATTTCTGGACTTTGTAAAGAGATCTCCTTTGTAATATTTTGGTCAACCCTTTTGAGTAGAGCCTTTACTCTGCTAATCAGAACCTTTGGCTTAATGGGCTTAGTAATATAATCGTCGCCTCCGGCTTCAAATCCGGCAATCTGCGAGTAGTCCTCGCCCCTTGCGGTTAAAAAGGCAACTAACGTATTGCTAAGGGCATTATGCTTCCGTATCGCTTTGCAGGTTTCAATTCCATCAATCTCAGGCATCATCACATCCAATAGTATAAGGTGGGGTTGTATCTCCTCAGCCAAAAGTATAGCATCTTTCCCATTATTTGCAGTAAAAACCTTAAAGCCTTCTTTACGAAGATTATACCCAATAAACTCCAGTATATCAGGCTCATCGTCAACTAGCAAAATTCTAAAATCGTTGTTTATCATCATACTATTCTATTTTGCTAGTTCCATTTACTTTGGAATGACCACAATTTATCACACAGAATTTTAATCTATAACACACCCGTAAACCTAAAATAAAAACCATATTCTGACAAAAAAAGATAGTCCCTCCTTCGCTCAATGCATTACCTCCAACAAACCCAATTTGCGATATTAGTGGTTACTTAACGACAAGCATATTTCTTGACTCCGCCCTACCGTCATTAAGCCGTAAACGATAGATATACAGTCCACTAGGTAACCCTGATGCATCAAAGGGAATAATATGCTCACCAGGTGCCAACTGTTTTGCGTTGATTAAAGTGGATACATTTCGCCCTAAAACATCATAAATATTTAAACTTGCAGATAGGCTGGACCCTATCACAAACCGAATATTGGTTGATACTTGAACAGGGTTAGGATAATTTTGAAGATGCAAACCCATCAGCGAAGCCGTATCGTCAAAATATTCAACAAAAACATTAGGGTTAAACTGATCCTGACCACCTGCCTGCCTATAGCGGGCTGCAAACTCCTGAAAATACTCATTGGCCACCCGAGGGTTCTGGATAATCAGAATATTTTCATCGTTGTTGAAGTTTGCATTTGACGACCAGTTATGTGAGCCAGTAATAACCTTAGAGTTTTGGCTTGTGGTCTCACCGTCAACAATTGCATACTTATGATGTAGCAAGCCAAAATCTTCCTGTGAAAAATGATGAACATCAGCCCACGAGCTAAGATAATCGAACTGAGCACCTGCCCCCGTAACAACACCTATTGATCCTCTTACCTTTACATCCTGATTAAACCTTTCGAACATTGCATCCGAGATAGTTCTCCGCGTAATTAGATTTAGCGTAAGATCGATATTTTTTTCAGCGCTATTTATTGCCCTTATAATTTTAGTTTCTGTATTAGCCTGAGGACTAAAATAGGCCTCAACCCTAACATTATCTTCTCCAATCCAAAATACTGATGGGTTTACAACTAACTTATCAGGTCCAAACTTGGCTTTAGATGCATTGAATACTCCCAAATCGGCACCCCACATCTGGTTAAACTCAAGCCAATATGCTCTAGCAAGAGCAACATCCTGAACTATAACCATATTTTGATACTGATTGTAGGTTCCCCCATCGGTGGCATTCCATGAGCTGGTAATAATCCGCGTTTTTGAGGGATCGGTATGGTGAGCATCAATAACTGCAAATTTATTGTGCATTTGACCAACGCCAATACTTTGAACCGCTTTAACGCCTGCGTTTGCAAGATAAGTAATGATATCGTTTGTTACTCCGGTATGGCCAGTGGCAATAACCCTAACATCAACACCCCTATTGTGAGCCGCAATCAGCTCATCGGCAATTGCGCTGCCCACATTACCACTAATGCTATAGAAAGCAAATTCAGCCGTTTCTTCAGCTGTTTGGATATACTCAATAAGCTTCTCAGAGAAATTGATATTCTGATCGGCCTCTCTGTATGTCGCCAAAGTATGATCTACACTCTTATTAAAAAAAGTGAAAATATCACCGCTTGTGCCATTGGGCGATCTTGTAGAGGCGATGTAGATTGCCGTTCTACTCGTGTCTGCTTCAACTGCCGATCGGAGTTGAACCCTATAAGCCGTTGCAGGGGAAAGGCCGTCTATGGTGATGCTATGGCTGGTTTTGGGCTCTTCATCTACAACTTGGCCCATCTCCAACGATGATGTTGTTCCGTAACGAACCTCTGAGTGTCCTGCAACTTCAGTTTCCCATTGAAAAGTGATTGAGCTTGTAGTTGCAGAAACCTCGTATGGTGGGATTGTTGTTATAATTGGGCCGCTTAAATCAACAATATCACTGGTAAACCTGGGCAGTAGCTGGTGCGTTGTTAGGTACCGACCAGCTATACCGCTAATCTGGGTAATGCCATTTGGTATTAATGTCCCATTCAAGTTTGTGAAGTTATCAATCCGCACTTGACCTTGCCCAGAAGGATCGGTTACCGTATAGTTGTTTCCGCCCGAGAAGAGCCCTGTACTTTCAAATTCAGTATTGTTAATACGCACAAGCCAAGCTTCGTAATTGCCGGAGTTCAAATCGGTAAGGGTTATATCCGTTGGTTCAATCACACTATTCGATTCGTGGATAATCTCATAGCTAACCTCATTGACAATCTGTAGCAATCCGTTAAAATTCGCCAACTCGCCCGTTACCACAAGCGAATCGCCAATGGCGGCATCAAGCAACCAATCCTGACGCATTATATCGTCGTTGTACCATGCAATGGCCCCTGTATTATCCTGAAAATAAACGGGCCCTCTGAACTGGCTTGCGGCCGTTATCAATCCGGTAACGCTAACTATAGAACCTTGTGGAAGATTGCGGGCTATGCTAATTGGGATTGGCTCGCTGGTATCAAGCCTTTCGGCCAATAGGTTAATTACAAACTCACCGTTTGCTGGGTCATTGGAATTAATGGTAAGTGTCCCTGTTTTTATCCCGGGCAAATCGGAAGCAAAGTTTAACATAAACGACTGCGACTCAAGGTTAGTAAGGGTTATACTTAAATCGTTATTAACGGTAAACTCCTCACCAATTATCTCATATGATGATATGGTAAGAACTTGTTCTCCAATGTTTCGAAGTTCAAGCGCTGCGAAAACATCACTGGTACTATTACCAAAATCGAAAATACCTCCATTGTTAATTGTTGTCCCATTTAACTGAACTAACAAGGTTGGCTCTTCAATAGTTTCAACGTAGTCCGTAATTTTCACATCGTCAATGTTTATCCTATCGCCCGCTGTTTTAGCGAATTTAAGCCTAACATTGCCTGCAATGTTTTTGGTATATTCATACTGTGTGAGGGTTGATGTTAAAGCAATTGGTTCGCCAAAGGAAATCCAATTTGCTCCGCCATCCGTTGAGTAGCTCACCTGAACCTTGCCACCGGTGTTTGGCCCGTAGTTTGCCGCATAAAAGGATAAATCGAGTAAGCCATTGGGATAGTCAAAATTCATTTCAACATGGCCATCCCTAATGCGTACCGACTTTGCACCATTCTTCTTGTCGTTAGCAAGTGTACCAATTAGGGCATCATCAAATGCCCATTGCCCGGTTGCCAAATTATCGTAACCAAAAATATAGTAGCTTTTGCTCCCCTGCTCAAAATCCTCAATTAGCTGGGCGTTTGCGTTGGTCGATAGAAAACTAAGAGTAACGATTACCATAAAATGAAAGAAAAATCTCATCGCATTAATGTATTTAGGTAAATATTATAATGAATAGGAATATCAATTAGTTCCTCTAAAAAGGAATAAGCCAAATGTAATTAAAAAAAACCGAACCCTCTATATATCCTTTAGGCCTCATTATCTATGAAGTCTGTTTTAAAAGTTTCATTAAAAACACAATTCGGCACTACTTATACAACAATCAGGCAATCAAGTAAAATAATCATATCCTTACTATTCTTTTCAAAGTAAGCCCATCAAAGAACTATCCCTATGGGATAAGATGAGTAAATTGATTATTTTTAGCATATTTGCAATTGTTGAGGATATTTCTCAACGTTTTTTAATCTAAAAACAACCATGATTTTTAAGAATAATCTCTGCTGGGTTACAGGAGCATCATCGGGAATTGGAGAGGCCATTGCCATGGAACTTGCAAAAAGTGGTGCTAAGCTTATCATTTCGTCAAGCAATATGCTTAAGCTGCAAAGGGTGCAGCAAAGTTGCCTAAAGTTCACATCGCATTGCGAGGTAATTCCCTTTGACCTATCAAACCCTGCTGAGGTAGAATTAGCTGCAAACCAAGTGGTAGCCAAATTTGGAACAATATTCTTGTTGATTAATAACGGAGGAATAAGCCAACGAGCACTAGCCCACGAAACACCCGTTGAGATAGACAGGCGAATTATGGAGATTGACTACTTTTCGTACGTTATCCTTACCAAAGCCATCCTGCCCGGCATGATAGAGGCCAAAGAAGGATACATTGCTGCAACAAGCAGCATATCGGGAAAATTTGGATTCCCTCTCCGATCGGGTTATGCTGCGGCAAAGCATGCAATACAAGGCTTTTTCGAAACCCTGCGCATTGAGCTAAAACCTTATAACATAAATGTAACCATTGCCTATCCGGGTAGGGTAAATACCAATATCTCGCTCAGCGCAATCCTAAAGGATGGTAAGGCTCATGGAGAAATGGACGATGGTCAAGCGGGTGGTATATCGGCAGAGAAGTGTGCAAAAATATACCTAAAGGCCATTGCCAAAGGCAAACCCGAAGTGCTTATAGGAGGCAAAGAACTTTTAATGGTACATATTAAGCGGTTGTTTCCTAGCATTTTTTACAGAGTTATAAATAAGATTAAACCAACATAAAACACGAGTAATCATGTCGAAAATAATTTGTGGAATTCAGCAAATAGGTATTGGTGTAAACGACCTTTACGATGCTTGGAGATGGTACCTTAAAGCGTTTGGGGTAGATATCCGAATATTTGAGGACGATACAGTGGCCGAACTTATGCTACCCTACACGGGTGGTCAGCCCCAAAAAAGGCATGCTGCCCTTGCCATGAACCTTGATGGTGGCGGTGGCTTTGAGATTTGGCAGTACTCGGGCCGAACGCCCCAACCCCCTGCCCAAAAGCCACAGCTGGGCGATTTAGGGATTTTTGCAGCAAAAATTAAGTGCTTTGATATTGATAAGGCACACCAACATCTTACAAACGTTGAGCATAATGCCATTAGCGATATTTACGATGGACCCTATGGACAAAAACATTTCTTTGTTGAAGATCCAAGAGGAAATGTTTTTGATGTTGTTGAAAACAAAACATCATGGTTCCGCAAGCCAACCAAACCAACAGGCTCAACCTACGGCGCAATTATTGGCGTGAGCGATATTGATAAAGCGCTAACGGTTTACAAGGATATACTGGAGTTCGACAAGGTTATTGCTGACGAAACCAGAACCTTTGAGGATTTAAACACCCTAAATGGCGGCAACGGAAAATTCCGCAGGGTTGTGCTTACGCATAGTAAACCTCGCACTGGTGCTTTTAGCAAACTGCTTGGCGAGGGGCAAATTGAACTTGTTCAGGCAATAGATTATGCCCCCAAAAAGATTTTTGAAAATCGATTCTGGGGCGATTTAGGCTTTATCCATTTATGCTTTGATATCAGAAAAATGGATGAGTTGGAAAAGGAGTGTATCGAAAAAGGGCATCCTTTTACCGTTGACTCAAACGCAAACAATAGTGAAGGTGGCAGTTTTGATATGGGCGAAGCCGCCGGGCATTTTGCTTATATCGAGGATCCCGATGGAACGCTTATAGAATTTGTTGAAACGCAACGCTTACCCATTGCCAAGAAATTTGGTATTTACCTTAATCTTGATAAACGGGGCGATGAGAAACCTCTCCCCAACTGGATTATCAGGATGCTTAGCCTGAAAAAAGTGAAAAATCTTTAAATAGAAAAGGGTTGGCTAAATACTAACCCTTTTCTATATACTACTCTTCGTTACGCATAACATAAACCTGGCCAGCCTCATCCTTTATTACCTTAATTTCTTCTCCCTTATCAATAAATCCTTCTTCGGCAATAGCGTCGTAAATCTCATCGTCAATTTCAATCCTACCCGAGGGACGAAGTACGGTGATGGCCTTACCCAATTTACCCTCCAAACCCTTTTGGCGCGTATCAATACCAACATAACCCTCTTCTTTTAGTAGGCTATGGTTAAGGGCTAAATCCGGAAATGTTGGCGAAGAGATTAAGCGCTTACTTAATACTATTGATGCTATTAAGCCCGAAAACAAGGAAAAACCAACAATCATAAAAGGTCTGGCAATTTCAACCCATGAAAACGGGCGGATATCTCTGAAGATATCATTATCAATCATGGCAGCAGTAAGCCCCACTAACACCAATACAATTCCACTTATCCCAGCTACTCCAAAACCGGGGATGGCAAATATTTCAACGGCAATTAGGATCAAACCCACAATAAAGATGACTAGCTCATAGTACTCTGCCATTCCCTCAACGTAAAGTGGAGCAAAATAGAGCACCGCTGCAATTACCGCAATGGCTAGAGGGAATCCTATGCCAGGAGTTTGCAGCTCAAAGTATATGCCCCCAACAATTGCCATAATCAGCAAACCCGAAATCACTGGCGATGTTAAGAGTCCAATGAGCTTATCCAAAAAGGTTGGCTTAAACTCTACAATGGTATAATCATCAATGCCATTTACACTAAAAATCTCGCTAACCGATTCAGCCTTTCCCTCGCAATATCCCCATTTAATGGCCTCCTCTGTGGTAAAGGTCAGCACCTTACCTGTATCTATTACACCCTCAATGTAAACCGATGGGTCAACCATTGCTTCGGCAATTTTGGGGTCTCTTCGCCACTTCATCACCGTATCGCCCTCAATAATAACAGGAATCTTCCCTTTTGCCTCGGCGGTGGCGCGCATGGTACTTCGCATAAAGGATTGAAACTTATCTGGAGCCACTTCGCCTGTCTGGTTCACAACCGTAGCAGCACCAATGCTTGCACCACTACGCATGTAAATACTATCGGCAGCTATGCTAATAAGGGCACCCGCCGATGCCGCCTGATTATCGATAAATACCCAAACCGGAATTTGACTGTTCAGCAGCTTCGTTCTTATTGAGTCGGCCATATTCACTAATCCACCGTAGGTGTTCATATGAATCAGCATGATATCGGCCTTTAACTCATTAGCCTCCTTAAAACCTCTCTGTACATGCCTCCAGGCAGCAGGCATAATATCCTCCTTAATATTAATCTTGTAAACCAGTTTACCCGATGATGCACCAGTGGAATCGGTTACAGAAAATGATACACTGATGGAATCAGCCGCCGAAAATGATATATCGGTAGTATCGGTTGCCGAAAATGATGCGCCTAGGGTTAGCGCTACTACTGCAAATAACAAAGCAATTCTCTTTAGTGCCATGGTATTGATGTTGTTAGTTTATTCTTTGGGGTTCATAAGATTAACATAGTGCTCAAAAAGGACTATTGCATCCCTTTTTGGTTTATCGAGTACATACGAAATGTTTTTTGTAAGATAATGTGTAGCCTCATCATGACTAATTTTTAGTCCATTTAATGATTCGGCTGCCAACGGAATATTTTCCACACCAAAAGCTAAGGCCTTACAAAACTTCTCAGTAAATACAGTTGAGAGTTTTTTAGATGTTACCCACACGGCAAAAACCATAGGCAACCCTGTGAACTGATGCCACTCTTTAGCTAAATCTATTTGATGCTCAAACTTTTGCTCAAGGCCAAAAACCTTATCGCCAATTGCCAGCATGCCCTCGCTCTCAGGTAGTGGAATTTTAACCTTTTCTATATCCGCAGTAACCCATTCAATATCCATTTTCCAATAAAATTTGGCTAAAACTTTTATCAGATTTGCCGATGTTTTAGAATGATTATCAAGGTAAACCTTTTTTATGCTGGATAAAGGGCCATTGCTCAGCAAAGTAACGGTTCTAACATCATTAAGTGCGCCAATGCAATAATCTGAGAACAGTTTATATTTAGGTTTATTCAGAACAGCATAGATTGGTACTAATCCTATATCAACCTCATCATTTAGCACTTTTCGAGCGCACTCAGCAGGAATATCGAGCGATAGATTAAAGTGTTTTTTATAGTTTATGCTCTTTAAACCAAATACAAAAGGAACTGTATTTAGATACGATACCGCTGTGATACTCAATTTTTTACTCATTAAAGGAAAGCAATTATTTTGGATGCTAATTTAGCAATAAAGGTTCCCGTTTCACAATATAAATTAAAACAGAGGTTAAAACACAATTAAAAGCTATTAAAGATGTTACCTTAATGATGAATTTTCTTTCCAATTGATAGGTGATTGTTAACTTTGCGAAAAATTACAATAAGATATGGAATTAAATAAGCTTACGGCTATATCACCTATTGATGGAAGGTACAGAAGTAAAGTTTCGTCACTAGATATATTCTTCTCGGAACACGCACTTATTCGCTATAGAGTGATGGTTGAAGTAGAATACTTCATTGCTCTTTGCAAAATACCCATTCCACAGCTAAGCGATTTTGATACTAACCTTTTTGAGACCCTACGGGATATATACAAAACCTTTAGCTCCAGCGATGCGCAAAGAGTTAAAGAGATTGAAAAAACCACCAATCACGATGTAAAGGCTGTTGAATACTTTCTTAAGGAAAAATTCAGAGAACTATCGCTCGAGAAGCACATTGAGTTTATCCATTTTGGGCTCACATCACAGGATATTAACAACACCGCATTTCCATGCATGATGCGTGATGCAGGCCACGAAGTATACTACCCAACACTGGACAAATTAATTGAAAAACTCAAACAATCTGCACAGGTTTGGGCCGAAATCCCAATGCTTGCGCGCACGCACGGCCAACCCGCATCGCCCACTCGCCTTGGAAAAGAAATCTACGTGTTTGCTGAGAGGATAAACAAACAGGTTAACCTGCTAAAAAAAATTCCCGTATCGGCAAAATTTGGCGGGGCAACGGGCAACTTTAATGCTCATCATGTTGCATACCCTGATATAAACTGGGTTGAATTTGCCAACAGCTTTGTTAACGAGGTGCTAGAGTTAGACAGATCGCAGGTTACTACCCAAATTGAGCACTACGACAACATGGCAGCTACCTTCGATAATCTTAAACGAATAAACGTAATTCTCATCGATTTTTGTCGCGACATATGGACCTACATCTCCATGGATTACTTTAAGCAAAAGATTAAAGAAGGCGAAGTTGGATCGTCAGCTATGCCCCATAAGGTAAACCCCATAGACTTCGAAAATGCGGAAGGAAATTTGGGTATTGCCAATGCAATTTTTGAGCACCTATCGGCTAAATTACCCATATCGCGTCTACAGCGTGATTTAACCGACAGCACTGTGATGCGTAATATTGGCGTTCCCTTTGCCCACACCTTAGTATCGCTTAAATCTATACTCAACGGGTTAGATAAACTCGTAATTAATACAAATGTAATACATGCCGATTTGGAAAAGAACTGGATAGTGGTTTCCGAGGCCATTCAAACCATACTCCGGCGCGAAGGGTATCCAAACCCCTACGAATCCCTAAAGGAACTTACCAGAACCAATAAAGCCATTACAAAGGATCAGTTCCACAGTTTTATCGACACTCTACATATTTCTAATAGTGTGAAGCAAGAAATTAAAGAAATATCGCCCTTTAACTATACGGGAATTGATATACAGGAAATAAACGATTAACAAAGAGTAGCTATACCTTACTTAAATATCAAATGAAAAAGTTTTACAAAATTTTTAAATTCATTTTTCCCTACAAGTGGAAAGCCACTGCAAGCATTGTATCAAACCTATTTGCTGCTTTTTTTGGTCTATTTACCATTACCCTACTTGTGCCATTCCTGAATATTCTTTTTGAAAGAGTTTCTTTGATTGAAGTGCAACCCAACTTCACATTTAGTGTTGATGGTGTTATAGATTACTTCAACTATTTTATTAGCCAACAAATTACACTACACGGAAAATCAACTGCATTATTGATAGTAATTGCGCTAGTTGTAATTACGTCCTTACTAAAAAACCTTTTTGCTTACCTATCGCTTTGGTATCTCGCCCCAATCAGAATTGGAGTAATTCGTGATATCCGCAACTCGCTATACAAAAAGATACTTGAACTACCTCTAGGTTACTACTCAGATGAAAAAAAAGGCGATATAATTAGCAAGATGACAAGTGATGTGCATGAAATTGAGGCTTCAATAATTCGTTCTTTAGAGATGTTCTTTAAAGAACCAACTATTATTCTGGTTTACCTCAGTTTCCTTATCATTATGAGTCCGCAGCTAACTCTATTCGTACTACTACTGCTCCCCATTGCTGGCGGTTTAATAGGTAGAATTGGTAAATCGTTAAGGAGAACCTCTTTCAAAGGACAGCGAAGAATGGGTGCTCTGCTCTCCATAATTGAAGAAACACTTGGTGGACTTAGGATTATAAAAGCATTTAATGCTGAATCCAAAATGCGCCAACGCTTCGAGAGCGTAAACTCTTTTTACACACACCTAATGACAAAG
>CALGIR010000221.1 GCA_937915475.1 uncultured Bacteroidales bacterium | reverse complement strand
GCTTTCAAGAGAAGAAAGTAAGTGGGGTCTGGGGCAAAGCCCCGGATATTAGATATGGGTGATTTGACCAGTAAAAGCAAGGTTTCTGCATTAATGTAATTTTTTTAATCGGACAACAATGATTTTAAATTAAAAGATGATACGCGAATGAAAGCAGTTTTAACCATTGGCCTTTTGATACTAAGCAATTCATTTATGATTATTGCTTGGTATGGGCACTTAAAATTTGCTGAATTGAAGTGGTTCAGTAAATTGGGTTTAGTTTCGATAATATTAATTAGTTGGGGGATAGCACTTTTCGAATATATGTTTCAGGTTCCAGCAAACAGAATAGGGTTTAGTGGAAATGGCGGTCCTTTTTCTCTAATTCAACTAAAAGTAATTCAAGAGGTTATTACCTTGGTTGTTTTTGCTGTTTTTACTTTACTTGTATTCAAAACAGAAGCATTCAGAATGAACCACATTATTTCATTCATTTTTTTGATTTTGGCAGTTTACTTTATGTTTAAAAGATAAAGGATTAGCGCCTAAACGATACGATATAAACACTAAGACTATGAGTAAGTTTTCAACTGTAACAGTAAGGGAGACTAACGAATCGAAAAGGATAAGAATTACCTCTGATTCGAAACCAAAGATTCTTGATACAGTTATTAAAAAATGGCAGACTTTACTGGATACGCTAGCAAAAGTAGTTGACGTGCCTTCAGCCTTAATTATGCGTTTAAATGAAGAAACAATAGAAGTGTTTCTAAGAAGTAATACCGAAGGAAATCCGTATAAAGTTGGTGAGGAGGTTAAACTTATTTACGGGCTTTATTCCGAAGCTGTTATTGGAGTACAAAATCCATTGATTGTGCCTGATGCAACTAAAAGTAAGGTTTGGAACAAGAACAATCCAGATATTGATGTAAATATGATTTCTTATATGGGAGTGCCAATTAACTGGCCCGATGGTGAATGTTTTGGTACTGTTTGTATTTTAGATAGTAAAGAAAACTACTACAGCAAGCAAACAGAAGATTTACTAACTCAAATTAAGCAGCATATTGAAGTTGATTTAGGGTTTATGCAAACCAACCAAGAACTTAAAAAACTCAATGATACAAAAACAAAATTTCTAACCCTAATTTCTCACGATGTACGTGGAAATATTGGCAGTGCTGACCAATTATTAAAGTTAATTATTGAAAATATAGACGACTATAGTAAATCAAAACTTAAAGATACGCTCCTCTCGCTTAGCCAAAGCTTATCTGAGTCGTATTTTACATTGGAAAATATGTTAAGCTGGTCGAAGGCAGAGATACTACAAATAGAGCCTGAGATTTTACCAATAGATTTGGTTGAAGTTATAGACGAACTGCTGCAATTTTTCAATCAAACCATAGAAATAAAAAAACTTCAAATAAAGAAAGATTATTACTCAAATGAAGTCATCGTATCAGCGGATAGAAAAATGATTAAAGTAAGCATAAACAATATTCTGTCAAACGCCATAAAATATTCGCAGAATGGAGGTTTAATTATTATTCGGCTAATTAAGCGAGCGAGTAAGACTGTTGTTGAGATAATTGATGCGGGAATAGGAATGGATAAAAATACCGCTAGTAAATTATTTAATTACGATGAATCACATAGCAAGTCGGGAACACAAGGAGAAAGTAGTTCAGGAATTGGATTGATGTTAACAAAAGAGTTTCTGGATAAAAATAATGCTGTAGTTACAGTAGATAGTGAGATTGGTAAAGGAACAAAGTTTAGCATAACAATATAGTATAACATAGGGTGCACAAATAACTTATGGGGCAGTGGCTATTAGACCACAATGCTATTCAATGACTTTTTGCCACGGTTGACACGTATTTTGCTTGCAACAATTTTATTTTTAAAAAGAGACACTCATGGTTAAAACAAGAATTGGAAATAGGAATGATATAGGAGGAGTTTTATTTCTACAAGATAAATATTTATATAGTAAGCTAAATGAGGCAGAGCGTAAGGAGGGTTTTGTGACCACACCATTTACGGTTAACCAAATTGAAGAAATAATTGAACAAAATGGGTTGATTGTAGCCGAAAATGAGGATAATATAATTATTGCGTATGCCTTTGCTGGAAGCTGGAAGTATTTTGCCCAATGGGAAATTTTCAACTTTATGGTATCGCGTTTTCCAAAACTGTCCTTTAAGGGAAATAAAATTACAACAGAGAATAGTTTTCAGTATGGACCAGTTTGTATTGATAAAAAATATAGAGGTAGTGGTGTACTAAACTTGGTTTTCGAGGAGATGAGAATCGAATTTCTCAAAAGATATCCAATCTCCGTTACATTTATAAATAAGGTCAATGCAATTTCTACAAAGGCACACACTAAAAAATTGGGTTGGGAAATAATCGACGAATTTCAGTTCAATGGCAATACCTATATTGGATTAGGATTTGACATGGAAAACTCTGTGCTGAAATAGAAAAACGAATAATTTTTGATGCATATAAGTTGTTGGCGTGTGGCAGATAGTCTTATTTTTAAGGTAAAACCAGAATGGGTTTTACATGGCATATCTTTTTAAAATCAACCAAAAATAAAATCACACAAGCATGAAAATTAAAAAACACCTTTTGGTAGTAAGCATAATTTTGGTTGCATTTGCCTGCAAAACAGAAACTAGGGTTGAGAGCCCAGCCACACTGGTTAACCCATTTATTGGTACCGATGCCCATGGGCAT
>CALGIR010000220.1 GCA_937915475.1 uncultured Bacteroidales bacterium | reverse complement strand
CAATATTACAATGAAAGAGTTTGCCCTAAACGGTTCGCTGAGGACCGAAACCGGAAAAAAAGCTGTCAAGCAACTCCGGAAAGACGATACTATTCCTGCTGTGCTATACGGTGGTGAAAAGAATATCCTTTTAAGCGTTGCTGAAAAGGATCTTAAAAATCTTATTTACACATCCGATGTTTATGTTGTCAACCTAAACATCAACAAAAAGCCCTATAAAGCGATTATCAAAGAATTACAGTTTCATCCTGTTACCGACAGAATTCTTCATCTCGATTTTCTTCAAGTATTTGAAGATAAAAACTTAACCATTGCCCTTCCCGTTAAACTAGAGGGATCAGCCGAAGGAGTTAAGCAAGGAGGTAAACTTAATCTTATTACTAGAAAACTAAGAGTTTGCGGCTTAATAAAGGATCTACCTGAAAATATTACAATTAATATTTCTCACCTAGCTCTTGGTAGTTTCCTAGAGGTTTCCGATCTTAAGTTTGATAACTTTGAAATTGTTGAACCAAAAACCACTGTTATTGCCACAGTTAAAACTCCAAGAATAATAATAGAGGAAGAAGAAGAACTAGAGGTAGAAGAGGGTGAAGGAGCAGAAGAAGGTGAAGGAGCAGAAGGTGAAGGAGAAAAAGCATCAGATGAAACTGCAGCTGAATAGTAAATAACCATTTAAACTAAAAGCCTTACAGCTTTGAAGTATCTAATTGCCGGGTTAGGGAATATTGGTTCCGACTATTCTAATACCCGTCACAACATAGGTTTTAAGGTATTGGACGCTCTGGCAGGAGCGTCCAATGCTGTTTTTAGTGCAAAACGTTACGGGGATATTGCCCGAATTAAGCACAAAGGTCGCACCTTCGTTCTGCTTAAACCTTCTACTTTTATGAATTTAAGCGGCAAGGCTGTTGCATATTGGCTTAATGCTGAAAAACTTTCCATCGAAAAACTTTTGGTTATTGTAGATGACGTTGCCCTTCCCATTGGCACATTGAGGTTACGCAAAAAGGGTGGCGATGGTGGCCACAATGGCCTTTTTGACATCATTCAAGTTTTGGGTACCCAGGAGTTTGCCCGTTTGCGATTTGGGATTGGTGGCGATTTTCCAAAGGGATGTCAGGTACAATATGTTCTGGGGGAGTGGACTCCCGAAGAGGAAGAAATTCTACCTGAACGCTGCAAGAAAGCCTCTGAGATTATCCTTAGCCATGGAACTATAGGGCTAGAGTTAACAATGACTCGATATAACAAAAAATAGCTGGCTGAATGACCACCAACGACAATACCCGCATTGATAAATGGCTTTGGATGCTGCGCATTTTCAAAACACGCAGCTTGGCAACTGAAGAGTGCAAAAAAGGACGGATTAAAATTAACGACCTTGAGGCAAAACCTTCGAAAGAGGTAAGGATTGGCGACACTGTTACAGTTCGTAAGTCGCCAGTTGTTTACTCATACATCGTTAAAGGAGTACCTAAAAGCAGAGTTGGGGCTAAACTAGTTGACGATTACCTAGAAAACATTACCCCTGAGGAAGAGTACTCAAAACTGGAGCCTGGCTTTATGGCTTTCCAAGGATACAGAAACCGTGGCCTAGGCAGGCCAACCAAAAAGGAGCGCAGAACCCTAGATGAATTCAGAGACTCTGCAATAGACTAAAAGTATTCTGCAAATAGAATTTACGGTTAAATTTGATACCCTAAAGTCTTTCAGTTTGCGACTAAACCAAGAGTTAAAGTAAGTTTTACTCTCATTTCTTTGCTGAAATAATCACCAACTTGCCTTGCTAACCCCTAGATTAAGAATTCTATTCCCCATAAGAGGCGGACAAGTATTGCCCAATATTGAGCCCCTTTAGTTAGGCTTACTCTCTCTTTTAGTGGGTAATGGATAATAACACGCTTGCCTCTTCCCAAACCATTTGTATCTGTTTCTAGAAATGAGATTGTAAAAAAAATCCCGTATTGGGTTTGGAATAATCACAATAACTGACCAGAGAACAACCCAACCACCACCAAGTAGTTTTAAAATACCTAACACGGCCCTCGATCTCAAACTAACCTCACCTTGAGAGTTAACAAAAGCAACTGTTTGTAAAGGTAAGTCGCCTAAAAGTTTGGCAAATAGGGTATCGTGCAAATCCTGCAATGGAAGTAAGTTAATACGCCCCTTCTTATCGTGCCGTTGGGTAAAGCGAACCAGCCACGAACAAAGATTACAGTAACCATCGTATACAAGGGTAGGTTTAATAAACTCAGTCATTAACTCAGTTTTTTGTAATATCCTAGAATCTCTGCAATGTAAAACCTATGATAATCCTTTTTTGCATAAACTTTACTATCAATGGATAAATCGGCAAAACAACTCGGTTTTATATCATCAGCATAAAGCTTTCTACATTCAAAAACCAATCGTGCCTGCTGAAAAGTAATTGCTCCTATGGGTGTTGTTACTGGTATTAACCCAGTTTCTTTAGGTTTATCAAAGTCTCTCCCCGATTTTGAACCACAAAACATTAGCTCTTCTCGAAATTTACCTTGGCCAAAAAAGGATAAGGTAAAGACATCATTATCCTCGGTATACTTATGGGTAAAGCGCTGAGGTCTGACATAGGCTATGGCAACAGGCTTGTTCCAAAGAATGCCAAACCCACCCCAACTGGCTGTCATAGTATTAAAATTATCTTTAACTCCAGCCGTTACTAGCATCCACTCTTTATCGAGTATATCAAATACATTCTCATCCAAGAGGGAGATATCCCTCTTCTCAAAATCTTGAATTAAATCCATAGTAAAATCTTATTTTGCATAGCAATGCTGCCTAAGAACCTACTTATAGTATTCGTATGAATACTTGTAGAGAACCCTATAGCGATAGGGTGCAAAATACTGTTCGGTTTCAACCAATCTATCCTCTCGGCTGTACGTGGATTGCTTATGGGAGAATTCATCCTGTTGTCCTTCGCTCCATTGCTCCTCAAGGATATTCCCTTTTAAGTCGTAGTTATACTTCGATTGTATAAACTTTGAGCCGTCAGGATTGTGCTGAATTATCTCAACAAGTAAATCGACATTGCTATAAAAATATTGTAGCGTTTTTATTAGTTTCCCAGAGTAATATTCGCTCATTTCAACCTTCCTGCCTTTTGAGTCGTATTTACTTGTAATTTTTTTAAGCTCTTTACCCTCCGCACTAACTCGGTATTCCTCTAGCAAATTCCCATCACCGTCTATCTTCTTGTGCACGACAGCATTTAACGTTTTATCTGGAATATAAATACTTATTTGCTCATTATTACCATCGTAACTATAAACCCATCTTTCATCAACCTTGTTACCCACACCATATTTAACAATCTCTTTTAAGTTGTCGTTAGGAAAATAATCATAGGTTACTCTGTACCCTGTTGCACCATCAAAAATCGATTCAACGGTCTTAACGCCCTTGCTATTATAGTGAATAGATTGCTTGTAGCTAACTTCAGCCACTGGCTTATCAATCTTTTGATACATAATATATTCAGTACGCTGATTGTCGCTATTGTACTTATAAAGCAAACGTGAAGAAATATCTCCATTTGATCTGTAGTTAATAATCTCAATGGGATTACCGCTTTTATCGTAGTAAGTTTCGGTTGTTTTATAACCTTTGGGGTTTAGTTTACCGCCGGTATATCGATGTGTCCATTGCGTTACCGCTTTTATATTGCTTTCGGATATACGCTTGCGTTCCTTCTCTTCGTTTTTAGTTTGCGCTGATAACGTTAGCAAGGAAAGGGCTATTAGCACAATTGAAAAACTCACTCTCATAACTTTTGCCTTTATTTATTAAAAAAATCTATTGAATCAAGCTAATATCTTTGTTAATTGATTTACTTTTTATCGCTCTCCCAAACTGGTAGGTCGAAAGGTATGGTAACTGCAAATAAAAAATAGTGTCGTTCATTATCATAGGGAACAAAATGATGGAATAATTTCTTACCCGATTTTCGGGCAATATCAATCAGGCCTAGTCCAGCCCCACCCTTTTCGTTTAAACTTCCTTCCATCATTTGCTTCAAAAATATCTTTTTCAGCATATTCCTGTCGGCATTGTTAATGGTAATCAACCTCTCCTCTAGTGCCTTTAGCTTTTCATTCCTTACCAAATTTCCAGTAACCACGTAGAATGATTCCTTCTCTTGCCCGACAATGAATAGTCCATTACCTATTTGACTTTCGTCCTTATCAAAATCATCAGAATGCTTCGTAATATTCTGAAGGCATTCTATCATGATATGAAAAACTCTTTTTCTGATTGATGTGGATAGATTTTTTTCTGCTATCTTTCGGTTGGCCATAAAAGCTAACGAACGCATTATTTGGTGGTTCATCTCCCCTTTATAAATAAGGGGGAAACCATTAGTAGCCATCTCGCTGGTGAGAGTAGATTTAATAAAGTAGATAATGTTATCCATTAAGGAATGAAATTATAAAAAAAAACCATACTCCTTCAAATATTGTGCTACAATTTTTTACTATTTTATGACCGTTAACTTTTCCCTGACTGGCAACTTATTTCATTAGATTAAAGGCTTGGGATTTAAAACTTCTAATACTTTTGCTTTGTCTATGGGCCGTAAGTTCACACCAGGCAGTGATGCAGGGATAAGCGCTGTTTCGCCTGTACCTAAATAAACGGGATCATTATTTAGGGTGTGTAATTCAACTTTCCCATCAAGACAAATATACAATCGAAAAGAGTCGTTTTCTAAAAATTCACGTTCTAGTTTTTGAGTAAGAAACAACCTATTTACCTCAAAGTACGGATTGCTTGTAAGCTCTTGCACTTTATCCTCCTCAATCTGTAATGATTCTAAATTCAAAGGATCCGCATCAAAGTCAATGGTATCTGCTGCCAAATCAAGATGAAGTTCTCTGCCCTTCCCTTGCGCATCAACCCTATCCCAATCGTAAACCCTATAGGTAACATCTGATGTTTGCTGTATCTCAACCAAGAATAAACCCTTACCAAGCGAATGCAGGCTTCTGGAAGGGATATAGATAAAGTCATCGCGATTAACATCAACATACTGTAAACTAGAACGTAACCCGCCTCTTTTAACACTGGCAATATACTCTTTACGGGTTAACTTTTTGTTAAACCCAGTTATAATCTGTGAATCATCTTGACTATCGATCATATACCAAAACTCTGATTTCCCAAAGGCATGATGACGCTCTTTCGCCATTTCATCATCGGGGTGCACCTGAACAGACAAAAACTCATTGGTGTCAATCAGCTTAATAAGTAGCGGAAATTCAATTCCAAATTTCTGATAAATGGAATCTCCCACCAGATCTCCCATGTAAATCTCAACCAACTCCGTGATATTATTGCCTGCCAAAAACCCATTTTCTACCACCGAGAGGCTCCCCTCAACAGCAGAAAGCGACCAGCACTCTCCAATAGGCGTTCCTGTGTTGTTCTCCTCAAGATTGAATAGGCTTTTTAACCTATCCCCACCCCATATTCTCTCCTTTAGTATAGGCTTAAACTTTAATGGATAAAGCATAATAAAATTATTTATTAATGAGACATTACTAGTTTAAAAAGCGAACTACTCTCATATAACCAAAACATTTTACTTTAGATTACTGAAAAGATTCGTATTTTAGCGCAAAAGAGTTTTGTAAAGTTAACCATTAAATTCAATTGTAACAATGCTTATTGTTGGCATAGCAGGTGGTACCGGCTCAGGAAAAACAACGGTTGTAAAGCGCATCGTAGAGTGCTTCCCTCAAGGTGAAGTGGTTGTAATCCCACAGGACTCGTACTACAAG
>CALGIR010000219.1 GCA_937915475.1 uncultured Bacteroidales bacterium | reverse complement strand
ACTGTATTCTGAGAGGTCAGGGTATGATTTGAAACTACTGAGATTAAGCATTAGGGCACTATTACGACCAATTGCATGGGCTACGTTTACACCAGTTTCCCTAAATTCTTCGGCCGATCCAATATGACCCTGCGCAACGGTTTCTCCCTTCTCTTTAAGTAGGGGAACATTTACGTTGTTGGGCATGTAGTACGTGGGGTTGCATGATGCGAATCCCAAAATTACGAGTATGAGTAAAATTCGGCTTTTCATGCAAAATTGTTTCTGTTTGCTTAAATGAAGTTGCACTTTATTTCTGAAACCTCTGTAAGCAGGTTTTGCTAGCGTAATATTCTAAAACATTATTAGCAACCGCTGCAACCAGAGCAACCACTATGGCCACCCACTAGCGATTTATAAAAACTTGAAAAACCCTCGGATATCTCATCGCGAATACGACGAAACTCAGTCATTATCTCCTCTTCAGTTCCTTTTGCCATGGCGGGGTCGTCGAAACCTATGTGCCAGCGGTTATCCACTGTGCCTTCAAAAACCGGACAATTTATGTTCGCGTCACCGCATACGGTAATTAGATAGTCGAAATGTTGGTCAATGAATTGTTCTACGTTTTTTGGTTTATTTTGTGAGATATCTATACCAACCTCAGCCATTACCTTAATGGCCAATGGGTGTACCTGCGATGAGGGTTCTGTTCCGGCTGAGTGAACCTCAATGGTATCGTCGTATGACTTTAGGAAACCCTCAACCATTTGGCTGCGGCATGAGTTTCCGGTACATAGAATCAGTATTTTCATCCTTATAAAACTTATTAGTTGTTGATTATTAGTATTTGTAAATTTTTAGAACGGAAGATTTTCTACATCAACATTTCCGCCTGAGAGAATAACTCCAACCCTTTTGCCTGAAAACATTTCGGCATTTTGCATTATTGCTGCCACAGGTACTGCCGATGACGGTTCAATAATTATTTTCATTCTTTCCCATATTAACCTCATTGCCTTAACAATCGATTCTTCTGAAACGGTAAGAATGCCATTGGCATACTTCTGAATAATCGTTAGGGTAAGCGGACAGAGTGATGTTCTCAACCCATCAGCAATGGTGTTGGGATTAAGGGAAGGGTATAGCATCCCGTCGCGTAGCGAGCGAAAGGCATCGTCGGCGTTTTGTGGCTCGCCAGCGTAAACCTCAATATTTGGGTTTGTTTCCTTGGTGTAAATTAGCGTGCCAGAGAAAAGTCCACCACCTCCAACTGGGGTGATTATGGTTTGTAAATTCTCAACCTCATCTAGTAGTTCCAATGATGCCGTTCCCTGCCCACAGATTACCTCATAGTTTTCGTAGGGATGAATAAACGTAGCCCCAGTATCAATCTTCACTTTTTCCAACTCTTTTTCTCGGGCCTCCTGGGTTGGCTCGCAGGTAAATATTTTTGCGCCATAGCCTTCAACTGCTTTACGTTTTATAGATGGTGCATTGCTAGGCATAACAATATACGATGGAATACCCCTAATGGATGAGGCTAAAGCCAGTGCTGCGGCATGATTTCCCGAACTATGGGTGCAAACTCCCTTGGTTGCTTGTTCATTGTTTAGATTAAACACTGCATTGGATGCGCCACGGAACTTGAATGCACCAACCTTTTGGAAGTTCTCACACTTAAAAAAAATCTCACATCCTAGAATACTATTTATGGCTTGAGAAGTGAGTACAGGGGTGTAATGCGCATATCTTCTTACAGTTTGATAAGCCAGTTCGATATTACTCCTGTTTGGAATTCTCATTGGGATATAGTTTTTCTTTTTTATAATCCTCAAATTTATCTAAAATTCGTTTTCGTACCTCATAATCACTGGCCAAAAGAAGAAACCTTTCGGTAAAACCACAATACTCCATAAATCTTATCGCCTCATTACCGGATAGACCAGTAAGTTCTTGAACAACATCAGCTGAAAATTTCTTTAGCATCAAATCCCACCTTAACTCCTCCTCAACTTTTTCCTTAATCTGAACTTTCTGTTTTGCTATCCAATCGCTACCAAAACTGAATCCACCTTGAGCTGGGGGTAGATTATGTAATTGCATATTAGAGATTTGTTCCCGAAAGTATTTCTCTAACCTTTCCTGAAGAATCTCTTGCTCCGATTTTGGCAGTTTCATTGCCGTTACCTCTTTTATGAACCGTTGGTATGTGCCAAAACGGGTAATCTGTACTTCACGAATTTGGTATGATCGTGGGGTTAGCCTAATGGGGTAGTAAAGCGAATCGGATGCGAACTGACCCCACGAAGGGATGCGCATTTGATGGTATCCTAAAGCACTAATTATAAGCGTATCGCCCCTAGATACGGGTGTTGTGAAAAAACCAAGCATATCGGCAATAATCCCTTTTTTGATACCTGTATTTATAATATGGCCAAGCGATACAGGTTTGCCGTTGGTTGCATCAACTAATTGAAAGTGGATATTTTGTACGGAATCACTGCTTTGTTGGCTAAAAGCAGCAAAAATGATTACAATCAGAATGAGGAATGCTAGTATTTTTTTCACTTTACCGTAATTGACTACTCCAAATTTACGCCGATGTTTGAATAATACTAATATTAACAATAAAGCTTAACGATTTTTAACGGCATTTGCATAAAAATATCCATAGCTATTTAAGCAATGGGGATTTTTGTTGATAAGCTGGTTTATTCTCCTAGATATTCGTCGAGCCACCTATCAATCTCCCAGGCTTGGTGGAGTATCGATTGGCGTGCCCTATACCCATGGCTTTCAAACGGCAGCATTACCAGCCTAGCTGTGCCTCCATGTCCATTTATGGCTTGGTACAAGCGTTCGCTTTGCATTGGGTATGTGCCGCTATTATTATCGTCAGCCCCATGGATTAGCAGTAACGGTTTCTTTAATTTATTGGCATGCATAAACGGCGACATGTTGGAGTAAACCTCAGGTGCTTCCCAGTATGTTCGCTCTTCACCTTGGAAACCAAATGGGGTAAGGGTTCGGTTATACGCACCGCTACGGGCAATGCCTGCAGCAAAGAGGTTTGTATGCGCAAGCAGATTGGCCGTCATAAATGCTCCATACGAATGCCCTCCAATAGCAATACGTTTAGAATCGGCAATTTTTTGCTCAACCAGATAATTGATGGCGGCTTGGGCATTTTCTGTAAGTTGCTCAACAAAAGTATCGTTTGGCAACAGGCTGTCCTTAGCAACAATGGGCATACCAACCCTATCGAGAACTGCATAACCACGTGCCACCCACATCACAGGCGATAAATGCGATGGGCGAATAAATCTGTAAGGCGATTCGGTTATCTGTGCCGCTAAGTTGGCATCAACGTACTCTTGGGGATATGCCCACATTAGTACAGGTAGTCGTTTCGATCCTTTTTTGTAAT
>CALGIR010000218.1 GCA_937915475.1 uncultured Bacteroidales bacterium | reverse complement strand
TTAGTACCATGCAACGTGCCGTTGGCAACCTTTGGGTTGACGTAAACAACTCAACCCAGGTAGAACCTGAGGACGGAATGGACATAATTACAACGCTTGATGTTACACTACAAGATGTTGCCGAAAAGGCCCTTCGTAAACAGCTGGGGAGACACGAAGCTGAGCATGGAACAGCTGTGCTGATGGAGGTTTCAACTGGTGATATAAAAGCCATTGCCAACCTTCGTCGTAATAGCGACGGAACATATACAGAAGCATTTAACTATGCAATTGGCGAAGGAACCGAGCCAGGCTCGACCTTTAAGTTAGCTTCTCTTATTGCACTGCTTGAGGATGGTTACGTTACATTTGATGATACCATTGATACGGGTAAGGGCTTTGCTCAATACTACGATAAAACGATAACAGACTCGAAAGAGGGAGGTTATGGAAGATTATCCATTAAGGAGGTGTTCGAGTACTCATCAAACGTTGGAATTACAGACTTAATTACAAAATACTATACGGGTAAGGAGAAAAATTTTATCGACAGGCTCTACTCCATGAACCTAAACCAACCACTTGGAATCCCCATTAAAGGTGAAGCTAATCCGTACATAAAGTATCCTGGCGATAAGCTATGGTCCGGAATAACCCTACCAATGATGAGCATTGGCTACGAAATAACCCTCACTCCTCTTCAGATACTTACTTTTTACAATGCCATTGCTAACGATGGCAGAATGGTTCGCCCAAAGTTTGTACACTCAATCCGGCAGCATGGAAGCATTGAAAAAGTATTCCGTACCGAGGTAATAAACCCCTCGATATGCTCAAAAAGAACGTTGGCAAAGGTGCGCGAAGCACTCGAAGGAGTTGTGGAAAATGGAACAGCCCGAAATCTTAGAAATGCGAGCTTTAGGGTTGCAGGAAAAACTGGAACAGCTCAAATAGCTCGAGGTTCTACGGGTTATCGAAACGAAAAAGGAGTAAGCCATCAGGCTTCATTTGTAGGTTATTTCCCTGCCGACAAGCCAAAGTTCTCGTGCATTGTGGTGGTAAACTCTCCATCGCGAAGCATTTACTATGGAAACCTTGTGGCTGGACCCATATTTAAAGAAATTGCCGACAAGGTATATGCAACAAATCCCGATTGGTTTCCAATGGTAAACTCCAAGGCAGACCTTTTAGAACTTCCAGAATCGAAAAGCGGATTCAAACCCGAACTTGAACGGGTGTTCTCTGACCTAGGCATACCCTACACCGATACTGCACCCACCAAAATTTGGACTAACACTAAAAGGAGTGAGAACGAGGTGGAACTGGAGAATAGAACCATGATAGCAAACTTAGTTCCCGATGTGATAGGCATGGGCCTAAAGGATGCTATTTATCTGCTGGAGAACAACGGGCTTAAGGTTTTAGTAAAAGGAAGAGGAACGGTAAGAAGTCAATCCATAATCCCTGGCGCTCGCGCCAAAAAAGGCGATAGAATAACCCTTGAAATGAGCATGAGCTAAATGAAGCAACTTGACAACATACTAGGTAACACATCACCAGTTAAAGTTATTGGTTCAACCAATATCAACATAGCTGGGCTTTGCATCGATTCTCGTGAGGCAACAGTAAATTCATTGTTTTTTGCTCTTACGGGAACTCAGGTTGATGGTCATAACTATATCGATAGCGCAATTGCACAAGGCGCAATAGCGGTAATATGCGAAAGGCTACCAAACACTTTAAATCCGGAGGTTACATACATTGTCGTAAGCAATTCAAACCAATCACTTGGAGTAGTTGCCTCGGAATTTTACGATAATCCCTCCCACAGGCTAAAGCTAATAGGGATAACTGGCACCAACGGTAAAACAACCACCGCCACCCTACTCTATCGCTTGGCCAGTGCACTTGGCGAAAAATCTGGATTAATCTCAACGGTTCAAAATCAGATTGGCGATAAAACTATTGCCAGCACTCACACTACTCCAAATGCCATTGAACTCAATAAACTATTAAGTGAAATGGTAAACGAGCAGTGTACGCATTGCTTTATAGAGGTCAGCTCTCATGCAATACATCAATACAGAATTGAAGGGCTCAGGTTTACGGGCGCAATATTCAGCAATATCACCCACGATCATCTTGATTACCATAAAACATTTAAGGAGTATATCGAAGTCAAAAAAGCGTTTTTCGACAACCTGCCTCCTTCTGCCTTTATCCTTATCAACACCGATGATAAAAACGGAATGGTAATGGTTCAGAATACAAAGGCAAAAGTTTTCACCTACTCACTGCGAAGCATGGCAAACTATCGATGCAAAATTATCGAGCAGCAGCCACAGGGCATGCTTCTTAATGTTGATAATATGGAGGTTTGGAGTAGATTAATTGGCAATTTTAACGCTTACAATATCTTAGCAACCTACGCAACTGCTCAGCTATTAGATTTCGGTAAAGAGGAAAGTCTGACCGTACTAAGCAGCATGGAGCCGGTAAACGGCAGGTTTGAAAACATGATTGCCCCCAACGGCGTAATCTCCATTATTGATTATGCCCACTCCCCCGATGCGCTAGAAAATGTAATATCAACAGTAAACAAAATAAAAACGCATGGCAATAGGCTTATCTGCGTTGTAGGCGCGGGAGGGAACAGAGACAAAACAAAGCGCCCCATAATGGCACGTGTTGCTCTGCTAGGAAGCGATATGGTTATTCTCACTTCGGATAACCCAAGGAATGAAGACCCGATGGATATTATTGCCGATATGAAACAGGGGGTAGATGCTCCTTCTGTAGGGAAAGTACTTACCATTCCCGATAGGCGAGAAGCAATCCGTACAGCGTGCTTACTAGCAAACCCAGGCGATATTGTACTGGTGGCAGGCAAAGGGCACGAAACCTACCAAGAGATTAAGGGTGTTAAGCACCACTTTGACGATAAGCAAGAAATTGCAGAAATATTTAAAACCCTTGCGCCATGATATACTACCTAGCACAATTTCTTAGCCAATTTAATATTCCTGGCATGGGTATGTTCCAGTATATCTCATTCCGATCCGGACTAGCAATTATAACATCGTTGGCCATATCGCTGCTGTTTGGTAAACGAATTATTCGTTACCTCCAGCGCAAACAGATTGGCGAAGATGTGCGTAACCTAGGTCTCGAGGGTCAAATGCAAAAGAAGGGTACGCCCACCATGGGAGGTATCATTATCATATTATCAATCCTAATCCCCGTTCTTCTTTTTGCTGATATTAAAAATATCTATGTAATCATAATGATTGTAACCACCGTTTGGTTGGGTTTGGTTGGATTTGCAGACGATTACATAAAGGTATTCCGGAAGAACAAGAAGGGATTATCGGGTAATCTAAAAATCCTTGGGCAGGTTCTACTTGGTCTTTTTGTTGGTTTAACCATGTGCCTAAGCCCTGATATTGTTGTACGCGAAAAAGCAACAATCGCAAATATAGAGATTACCGATACGCTAAGTGGCGGGAAAAACCAAACGGATTTAAGCCCAGTAAACGCAAAGACTACAAAAACCACAATCCCATTTTTCAAGAATAATGAATTTGATTACCAGTACCTTATTCCCTTCAAAGGGCCGTGGGCGCAAAAACTTGTTTGGGTAGTTTTTATTGCAATCGTAATTTTTATTGTTACTGCTGTATCCAATGGCGCAAACCTTACCGATGGGCTTGATGGACTGGCAACTGGTGTAAGTGCAATTATTGCAACTACGCTGGGTGCTATAGCATACCTGGGTGGTCACCTTATTTATGCCGATTACCTTAACATAATGTACATACCAGGCACTGGGGAGCTAGTTGTGTTTATGAGTGCCTTTATTGGTGCAGCCATTGGTTTCCTTTGGTACAATAGCTACCCTGCGCAAGTATTTATGGGCGATACGGGCAGCTTAGCCATAGGGGGAATTATTGCGGTTTTTGCAATACTAATACGCAAGGAACTACTAATTCCAATCCTCTGCGGTGTGTTCTTTATCGAAACCCTTTCGGTTATGATACAGGTAACCCATTTTAAGCGAACCAAAAGAAAATACGGAGTGGGTCGCCGAATATTCCTCATGGCACCATTGCATCATCATTACCAAAAAAAGGGATACCCCGAGGCAAAAATTGTTATCCGATTTTGGATTGTAGCCATAATCCTAGCGGTAATTACTGTTGTAACCCTTAAAATCAGGTAACTATGGAACAAGCAAAAAAGGAAAATAGAATCGTAGTTCTTGGCGGAGGCGAAAGTGGCGTAGGGGCAGCGGCACTTGCTGCTAAGCAGGGCTTTGATGTTTTCCTATCAGATATGGGTTCCATTAAACCCAAGTACAAAGAGATTTTAAAGAAATACAAAGTTAGCTGGGAAGAAGGTAAGCATACTGCAAGCCTAATACTGAACGCAAGTGAGGTTGTTAAATCGCCAGGAATACCCGATAACGTTCCAATTGTTCAAGAGATTAGGGCGAATGGAATCCCGGTATTATCTGAAATTGAATTCGCGAGCCGTTATACTAACGCATTTAAAATTTGCATAACAGGCACCAATGGTAAAACAACAACAACAACGCTAATCCATCATATGCTGAAAAAGGCAGGATTAAACGTTGGCGTGGCAGGAAATGTAGGTAAAAGTTTTGCCCTGCAGGTTGCCGAATGCAGCTACGACTATTACGTAATTGAGCTTAGTAGTTTTCAGCTCGATGGCATGTACAACTTTAAAGCTGACATTGCTATTCTGTTAAATATTTCACCCGACCATCTCGATAGGTACGACTACAAGATGGAAAACTATGTAAAATCAAAATTTCGTATTACGCAGAATCTATCGGAAGATGAGTGCTTTATTTTTTGTTCCGATAACGATGTAACAACCGAACATCTTAAACAAATAGTGCTAAAGGCAAAACTCCTGCCGTTCTCACAAAAAACGGACGAGGGTCAAACTGCGTTTCTCATAGATAATCT